>JAFDIC010000125.1 GCA_019308525.1 Deltaproteobacteria bacterium | reverse complement strand
ACTGCGACAGATGTACTTTTCAACTGGTCTGAAAGGAATCAACATCTCTGACGCGGCCCAGGTGGAATCCCTGGTCCTTGAAACCCTCAAGAAACTAGTCTCAGAGGGTATTGACCCGGGGACCGTAGAGGCCGCGGTCAATACGATTGAATTCAACCTGAGGGAAAACAATACCGGCCATTTCCCCAGGGGCCTCTCCCTCATGCTGCGTTCCTTGAAGACCTGGCTCTACGGTGAGGACCCACTGGCCCTTGTGGCCTTTGAGGCCCCTCTCAACAGGATCAAATCATCTATCGGCTCCAACCGCCGCTTTTTTGAAGAGATAATCGAGAGGTACTTCATTGAAAACCTCCATAGGACCACCCTGATCCTCGAACCGGACCCCAAGCTGTCGGCCAAGGAAAACGCTGCGGAGAGGGAATCTCTGGAAGGGGCCCGATCATCCATGGACGAAGGTGAGATCCAGGAAGTGATTGAAACTTCGAGGGAACTCAAGAAGATGCAAGAGACCCCTGACCCGCCCGAGGTCCTGGCCAGGATACCACGGCTCAGGCTGGAAGACCTGGACAGGGAAAACAAGGAAATACCTATCTCTTTCCAGAGGCATGGGGGAACGGAAATCCTTTATCACGACATATTCACAAACGGCATCCTGTACCTGGACCTGGGATTCAATCTCCACACCCTTCCCCAGGAATATCTTTCCTACGTCCCCCTCTTCGGACGGGCCCTTATCGAAATGGGGACCGAGGAGGAAGACTATGTTTTCCTCACACAGAGAATAAGCAGAAAAACTGGCGGCATAAAGCCTGTCCTCTTCAATACCGCATCCAAGAAGGGGCCCCGAGGGGCCCTGTGGCTCTTCCTCCGGGGCAAGTCAATGCACGGCCAGGTAAAGGACCTCCTGGACATCCTGAGGGATATCCTGCTTGGGGTCAATCTGGATAACCCGGAGCGGTTCCGCCAGATGGTCCTGGAAGAAAAGGCGCGGCACGAACATATGCTGATTCCTTCAGGGCACCAGTTTCTCTCTCTTCGGCTTCGTTCTCACTTCAACGAGGCGGACTGGGCCGCAGAGGAGATGAAGGGCATAAACTACATCTTCTTTATCCGCAGGCTCATCAAGGAGGTTGGTCATAACTGGCCCAATGTTCGAGAGGTCCTGGAGAAGCTGCGCCAGACCCTCATCAATTCCAGTGCTATGCTCTTCAATGTAACAACGGATCAAAAGACCTGGTCCAATTGCCATCCCATGGCCAAGGAGTTCATTGACCAGATCCCCTGTGCCGAGGCCCACATCACCCCATGGAATCCCTCCTACCCTGCCCCTTTTGAAGGCCTCACGATCCCCTCAAAGGTCAATTTCGTGGCAAAGGGGGCAAACCTCTACGAGCTGGGGTATCAATTTCACGGCTCCGCTCTCGTCATCAGCCGCTATCTCCGCAGTGCTTGGCTTTGGGAAAGGGTCAGGCTCCAAGGTGGCGCCTACGGTGCTTACTGCCAGTTCGATCGTCTTTCCGGGGTGCTGAATTTTCTCTCCTACCGGGACCCAAATCTCCTCAAGACCTTGGAAACCTACGACATGTCCGCTTTTTTCTTGAAGGAGCTGGAGCTAAACAGTGACGAACTGACAAAGGGCATAATAGGAACTATCGGAGACATTGACCAACACCTCCTCCCTGACGCCAAGGGTTATGTATCCATGGCGCGATACCTGGCCGGGGAGTCAGCAGAGGAACGCCAGCAGATGCGAGAAGAAGTACTTGGCACTACAGGGGGAAATTTCAAGGAGTTTGCCCGTGTCCTTGAGGCCGTGGCCCAAAAGGGCCTTGTGAAAATCCTGGGGTCCGGGGAAGCGATCCACGACGCCCTTTCCAGTAAACCCAGGGACTGGCTCAAGATCGTCGATGTGCTCTGAAGTCCGCAAATAACCGATCATGGTTTCACGGAATCCCAACGAGTGATCTCTTTGCATTGTGTAGAAGGCGATCTTCCCGGTGAACTAACTCTTCAGCCAATGGCGAAAAAAAATGTTGACAAGTGTCATCCACGGGGTTATAGAATAGAAAAAAATCATTTGAGTAGGCTATGTCTATCGTCACACGCATATTTTTTGGCTTTTACTTTTTCTTTAGCGGGAGGTCCCGGGTCCCCTAGCGTGTGACGACGCATAGAAGACAGGAAAAAGCGGAGCACACGCTCCGCTTTTTTTATTGATGCTTTCGGAAAAGACCCATCTGCGGCCCTGGGCTGCATCTGGGCCTTTTCCGAAGGCATCGCACATAGAGAGTTTTTGCGAGATCCACACTGATTCTTTTTGGACTTGCTGTCATTCATCAAGGTTGCCAGGAAGGCGTCGTCATGAACAGAACTGCGTTCCAGGATAAGACCACCAGGAAGGCCGATGGTGTCCCCGGCAACTTGGGGGTCACTACCAGGCTGGGACTGATCAGTCTCATAGACGAGGGGATACGTATCGGCAACCCCGAATCCCCAATAATCGCTGACCTGTTCAACGACCTGTGGAACCTGGTCAACGCCACCATATCGGGCAGCAAGATTGACCCCCTCAAGCCCGAGGGCACGCGAAACGGCTTTCGTTCATTTGAGATCACCGCGCCCACGGGAGAAAATCTCGGTCATCTCAACATGCTTTATTTCAAGAAGCCCATCCCATGCTACTACCTGGTCTACGTGGAGGTATCCGCACCCTTCAGGAGGAAAGGGCTTGGCACCCGCATCCTGGAACACTTCAGGACCTTTCTTGCAGAAAAGAATGCGATCGGCGTGCTGGACAATATTATCCCGGAGGATGACCCCACCTTTGACATTTACCTCAAACAGGGATGGGAACCACTGGAGTCTATCGTGGGAGACGAGGTCCTGGATCCAGGCAGTAACTACATGGTCTACCTCCCCCCCAAGCACCAGGGCAAGTCATTGAAAGAACCCCTCCTGAAGCTCCTCCACCACCTGAAGAGAAAGCGGGCGGCCATAGAGATGAGGGACAACGAGCTGATGGTGCAAAGGACCATAGAGGAGTTCAAGAACGTGTATGCCGCCCTGATGAGCTATTTTGAATCCCCCATCCAGAGGGGGGAAACCACTCCCTTGATGCGCTTCATGTTCACGCGTTTCGTCACAAAGCTTATTGCCTTCAGGCGAAGGATTGCGGACCTCATAGGGTACACCGGCGGTGAATCCATGGAGCAGATCGTCCTGGCCCCCGGGGTCGCGGCCATGCCTGTGGAATCCTATGCCCCTTACGAACTGGCTGAAGAGCCCACCCTTCTCTTTGGCGACAGGGATCTGTGGCTTCGCCTCCCAGAGGGCATAAGAAGGCATCCCGCCCATTTTATCAGTTCTCTACCCAACTACCTGAGGCCCAGTCTTATGCTATGGCTCAGGCAAAAGGGCATGTCTCCCCAAGATACCCTGAGCTTGGGTGATCTGATGGATCTTGGGTTTGATCCAACAAGGCTCAAGGAACTCACCATGGATGGTCAAGAATTCATAATCGAAAGGGCCCAACCCAGGTTGATTCAACAATTGGAGAGGCGCAAGGAGGTTCTGAACAGATTGCAGCAAGGGGCCCTAGGACATAGAGTCAGAAATGCTCTCCTCAAAGTAAATGCACCGCTCCTCGCCTTGCGGGACAGGTCGAACGCCTATGTTTTGTGGCGCAAGGTAAAGGGCATACACCACGATGAGGCCTTGGAAATGCTCCAGACAGTTCCATCACTCAGGACCCTCAATGAATCCATGGGTATCGACAGGATGATCATCTCGACCCTGAGGGAAGCAAAGGCATTTGTCGCGGACAGGGCCCTGGTTGAGGAAAAATCCAGGGCAGAGCCAATGACCTTTTTTGTCTCCTGGGACGTGGCAAGAAACAGCCCGCGCCTGGTCATCGATCCTGTGGGCGGAAGTTTCTTGGAGTCGGTATGGATTTCATAAAAGGAGTGCGAATGGCACGAAAGACTGCGTTTGTCATATTACGATCAGAGAGAGGAGGTTGATCATGCCCGGACCTTTGGATGGTGTAAAAGTCGTTGAGATCTCCCTTTTCCAACAGGGGCCTGTTGCGGGGATGCGCCTTGGAGACCTGGGTGCAGAAGTAATCAAGGTGGAACCCAAGGCCGGTGACCCTGGCAGGGGATTCATGAAGATCATCGGGGCCATGGCCGGCCTAAAGGGAAGAAACTACTACTTCGAGCACGGCAACAGGAACAAGAGGAGCATTGCCCTTGATCTTAAGCACCAAAGGGGCAAAGAGATATTCTTCAAGTTGATCGATGGTGTCGACGTCTTCCTCAACAACATGAGCATCAGCGCACCGGTAAGGATGGGCATAGGGCCTGACGTGCTCATGGCCAGAAACCCACGCCTCATTTATGCCCATGCATCGGGATGGGGACGCAAGGGCCCGGATGCCGAGGAATATTCCTTTGATTATACCGGTATTGCCCGCAGCGGGCTAATGATGGCTTGTGGTGAGAGGGGATCACCTCCAACCCAGATTCTCCCCGGGATTGGAGATGAACTGGGGGCCCTAATGTGTGCATGGGGAGTGACCGCCGCCCTGTATGCCAGGGAAAAAACCGGAAAAGGTCAGGTAGTGGACACCTCGCTCATGGGCGGTGTCATTGCCGCGCTGGGCTTCGTCCTGGCGGCCCCTGCCATCATGGGACAGGAGTTCCCAAGAGAGGTCAGAGCCGAGGCAGGCAACCCCCTTTACAACCATTACAGGTGCAAGGATGACAAGTGGATCGCCATCGCCCACCTGGACCCTGACAGGTATTGGCCCAGACTCTGTAAGGCGCTCGGCATCCAGGACCTGGAGCAGGACCCTCGTTTCAATAGCATTGAAGCCAGGGGCAAGAACGCAAAGCAATTGGTTGCCATCCTCGATCAAAGGTTTGCCACCAGGACAAGGCATGAGTGATCAAGAATACTGAAAGAACACGGTTGCATATTCACGCCTGTCCAGAGCCTGGAGGAAGTGACGAGTGACCCCCAGGCCATCGCAAACGATTATTTCACCTTTGTTGATCACCCCACCTTTGGCAGGACAAAAATGACAGGTTTTCCCTGGGATTTCAGCGAGACGCCTCCTTCGATACGGAGGGTAGCCCCGGAACTGGGGGAACACACCGAAGAGATCCTTCAGGAGCTGGGGTACACACAGCAGGACATCGCAGAGCTCAGGCAAGAAGGGGCCATCCCCTGACGGGACAGAACTCAGGCACTCGTAACAAGTCAAAATCGGGATGGCGATGCAAAAAGTTCCAATTGCAAGTTGAGCTTGCGAAATCCCGCTGTCAGGAACGCGCGAATCTTGTGGCATCACCGCCGAAAGATGGGGAAATTCTCTTGCACGGATTGCACGGATGTTCTTGTGCAGCGGGATTCGGGTTTCCGAATCGCCGCCGCACGACCCTCATAGGTACCCCCAAAGAAAAACCCCGGTTTTCGCTACACTTCCCTTTACAGGTGCCTCAATTGCTTTATCTTCTCCGCCGGAGGCACATGGCGGTTTTGGCAATCAAGGCACCTT
Organism: Deltaproteobacteria bacterium; assembly: GCA_019308525.1. The sequence goes on along the minus strand of JAFDIC010000125.1, from coordinate 12,701 downwards.
GGTTGCCAAAACATACAATCCTATCCGTGTAATCCGCGTAATCCGCGCCAAGAACTCCCTGCTCCCCTTCAGTACGTCGGACAAGGAATTGCGCGGATTGACGCACAGATTGCGGAAAAGGGCCTTTATGGATGGGGACTAGTTTACGAGACTCTGTGTAGGCGCGGGTATCCTCCCTCCGAACCTTATAAAACCCCTTGAACTGCCCTGGATCTTGACAGGAATAATCGTGGCCTCCCCCAAGAGCCCCCCGAAATAGGCCTTTTCGCCAGGCCCTTTGCCGGGGACCGGGATCAACCTGGTGGCCGTAGTCTTGCGGTTGATGACCCCTATGGCCATCTCGTCGGCGATGATACCGGCGATGGTCTCGGCCTCAATGTCGCCTGGCAGCGCTATCATGTCAAGACCCACCGAGCAGACACTCGTCATGGCCTCCAGTTTCTCAAGGTTCAGGTAGCCCTTGCGTACAGAATCGGAGATGTTGAGGTCTTCACTGACAGGGATGAAGGCTCCGCTGAGACCTCCCACGTAGGAGCTTGCAAAGGCGCCCCCTTTTTTCACTGCGTCCGTAATAAGGGCCAGGGCGGCGGTGGACCCCGGGACTCCTATACTGGCCAGTCCCAGGCTCTGGAATATTTCTCCTACGCTATCCCCCACATTGGGTGTGGGTGCCAGGGAAAGGTCAACAACACCGAACGGGACATTCAGCCTCCTCGCCACTTCCCTTCCAATCAGTTCCCCGACACTCGTAACTTTGAAGGCGGTCCTCTTTATCAGCTCCGATATCTTCCCCAGGGTAAGGTCGGAGCCGGAATCCCTTGCCCTGTCAATAGCCTTTTTTATTACACCAGGTCCGCTGACTCCAACGTTTATTGCCGCACCAGGCTCCCCTACTCCATGATAGGCACCTGCCATGAAGGGTACATCCTGCGGTATATTAGAGAAGACGCACAGCTTGGCGCACGCTATCCCGTCCGACTCAGAGGTAAGTTCCGCGGCCGACTTTATTACGCTCCCCATGAGACCCACCGCGTCCATATTGATACCCGCACGCGTGGAAGCCACGTTCACTGAAGAGCACACTCTCTCAGTCCCTGCCAGTGCCTCGGGAATGGCATCTATCAGGGCCAGATCGGCCCTGGTGAATCCCTTTTCGACCAGTGCGCTGAAGCCACCGATAAAATCCACATCCACTTCTTCTGCCGCAGAATCAAGTGTCTTCGCCACCCTCACCAGCTGGGAGGCCGAAAAAGGTGCAGCCGAGACGGCGACGGGGCTCACGGCAATACGCTTGTTGACCACAGGGATGCCGTACCTGTCCCCGACCTCATCGCACACCACAACAAGGTCTCTGGCCAGAGTGATTATCTTCTCCCTGATCTTCCCCTCATATTCATCAAGGTCATTGCTCGCGCAGTCAAGAAGGCTTATCCCCAGCGTTACCGTTCGAAGGTCGAGGTTCTCGCTTCTTAACATTTCAAGGGTCGTCAGGACGTCTCGATGACTCAACATGGCAAATTTTCTCCCCTATCCCCTAGATCCTGTTGATTGCTTCAAATATCTCCCGGTGCTGTATATTGATTTCCTGGCCCAATTCCGCCGCCCTCCTCTTCAATGCATCCCGAAATGCCTGTTGTTCGATATCGACCGGCACATCCACCTCGTAAATCATCACGTTACTCCCTGGGTCGTCCCCGCCCCTGAACACGGCCTTAAGGTTAGTGATATTGACACCAAACTGGGCCATCACTTCTGTGACTCCTGCCACCAAACCGATGCGATCAGACCCGAAGCTGGTTACCACGAAGGGTTCAACTGCACGAGAAGCCCCCTCCACCTTGCCAGGTTGCAGCCTTTTCACCCTTACGTCTATTCCGAGGGATCTCAAACCTCCCTCAAGCCTCCCCAGCAGGTCCTGTGGCTGGATATCTTCAGGAAGGGTGACGATGAAGATGCCAGCAAATTCCGTTTGCAGTATGGTCTGGCTGACGTCTTCGATATTGCAATTGCTCTGAGAGAATATCTTCGACACGGCCGCTACAATGCCCGGTCTATCCCTTCCAAGTATTGAGATTACCAGTTTCTCCATGATTTGATCCTGATTTTCCTTTCCAAAGCATTGCTGCGATTTCCATCACGCGAATTCAGCCTTTTCATGGGTGCCGGCGATTGAGTTTCCGGTGCCCCCTACCTTCCTTTCAACGCTTGATGCAGATGTCTGGGAACTCTAAACCTGCCGACAGGAAAAGTCAATATTCCTGAATTTGTTCCTTCTGCCGTCCCGTCACCAATGCGTGCGAGTTGAATGGGTCCTTGCTACCCATCAAGACGGTGCCAGAAAGCGTATTTGGATCCTGGAGCATTATCCAATTCCTTCATAATTCCTTTCGGACAAAGGGGCTGCATTGTCGGGTAAACCGGGTCAAGGCATTCAGCTTATCTCTTGCCCTCCCCGAGTCTATGACCTCCTTAGCCCTTTCGATCCCTTCCTTCATGCTGGTGTCAATTCCTGCCACAAGAAATGCAGCGGCGCTGTTCAGTAAGACCATATCTCTTTTGGGCCCCTTCTCGCCGTCCAGGATCTTCCTTATTATCCGGGCGTTTTCCCTTGCGTTTCCTCCCTTGATATCTTCTGGCCTTGCCCTCTTGAAGCCGAACTCCTCGGGGGTTATCTGATAGTTTTTTATGTCACGATCTTTCAAATGGGATACCCAGGTGGTCCCTCATATGCTCACCTCGTCATAGGTACCCTTCCCGCATACCACCAGGGCCTCCCTGGTGCCAAGGTTCCGCAGCACGCGCGCCATCTTTTCGGTCAATTCAGGATCATACACCCCCAGGACCTGGACATTGACCCCCGCCGGGTTCGTCAGAGGTCCCAGGAGATTGAACATACTCCTGATCCCTATCTCTCTCCTTGGATCTGCCGCATACTTCATCGCCCCATGAAAATGCGGGGCATAGAGAAACCCGATCCCAATCTCATGGATACACCTCTCCACGTCAGCATGATTGATATTCAGCTTAACACCGAGGCTCTCCACCACGTCAGCGCTTCCGCAAAGGCTGGCCACTGCCCTGTTTCCGTGCTTCGCCACCCTCAGACCTGCTCCCGCGGCAACAAAGGCGGTAGTGGTGGAAACATTGAAGGTCCTGGTTCCGTCGCCTCCCGTGCCCATCACGTCAAGTATGGTCTCTTCATCAACATTGATCTCATCCCGATCAATGTTCACTGAATGTTGTTGACATGGACCTTCTTGACTTTGGTCCTCATGAGCTTTGCTGCACCTGTACTCTCTTCCACGGGCTCACCTTTCATCCTCATGGCGGTTATGAATGCACCAATCTGGGCATCCGTCGCCCTCCGGCTCATGATCTCCTCCATTACCTGTTCCATTTGCGACTGGGTCAAGTCTTCCCCCTTCACGACCTTTGAAATTGCTTCCTTGATCATTTTGCTTTCCTCCCTTGGTTAGTAAGAAGTTGTTCATAAGAGTGGTGGCGCCTCCAGTCCTTGTTGGTTTGAGGTGAAACTGTACCCCTTTCACCCTGTATTCCTTATGGCTCAGACCCATGACTTTCCTTTTCCGGCCGATCCACTTTTAGTTCTACGCCCGTGTCCTGACTCCCAAAAAAAAGGCCGTGAGGATTTTTGACCCCCGCGGCCTTTTCCAAAGACACAAAAAACCGCGGGACCTTCAGGAGATGGCCCCACGGTTCTATACACTCACTATGTCATATCACCCCGCCAGGCTCACCCCCTGATAGGAGTTGATCCACCACCAGCGGCACAAAGAGAGAGACAGGTTTTTCAGCATTGATTCCATGGTTGGCATTCTTAGGATTGTTTCAAGGAATTGTCAAGAAAAAACAAACCCTGAATTTTCTTCTTGACAAACTGGAGAGCCTCGCTGATAATGGTTTTCGAATTATATAGTATCTCTCTATGGTTTAAGAAAATGTCTAATATTCATCAATCGGGGCGGTTTTTTGGTTTTTCTTTTGAGGGGAGGAGACTGCCCGTGGATTGATCTAACTATTTTTGTGTATCAAGGCCGTGGGCAGCAGTAAGAGCCCACGGCCTTTTTTGTTGTTGATGGCTTCGTAAAGAGTCCAAAACTGCGAGCGACGAGTAGCAAGTGACGAGTAACCGATAGCCAATAACTCCCGCCCTGATCTCTTGATCGCAAGGAGGACCTTGCTCCTACAAGGGAGATTGCCATGTATTATCCCTTGTAGGAGCCGCTTTTAGTGGCGATTCCTTCAGGTAACGCGGGATATGGGATCGCAAGGAGGACCTTGCTCCTACAGGGCTATGTGGCGTGTCATCCTGCTGTAGGAGCGACTTTCAGTCGCGATCAATTATGGCGCTAGCCGACCATGTCGGTGGAAATCCGGTGACACGGTCATCTCAGTCCAAGGGGGGATTTCTGGCATGGATTGGACGGATGGGATTGGATCCATGAACATCGTGCTCTTGGGATATCGTTGCAGCGGTAAGACGACAGTGGGAAGGATCCTTGCACGCAAAATGGGCCGCAGATTTGTGGACACGGACCAAATGATAGGAGAGCTTACGGGTCGGTCCATAAGTTCCATTGTCCTGGAAAACGGCTGGGACTGTTTCCGGGAATTGGAAAGGGAACTGATTAGAAAAATCTCAAGACTAGATGGCCTCGTCGTAGCTACGGGAGGCGGAGTAGTCCTTGATACCGAAAACTTGATCAACCTCAAGACCAACGGCTTCCTTGTATGGCTGAGAGCTGATTCGGCCATTATGAAAGAACGGCTTAAGGGACAAGAAGGTTCTGAGTGTTCCAGGCCCTCTTTGACCGGATCGGACCCTATCGACGAATTCGATACTGTCCTCGAGTCCAGGAAGCCCTTGTACGAAAACACGGCTAACTACGAAGTGGATACAACGCTTATCACGCCGGAGGAAGCGGCAAATTCAATCGTGAAGCACCTGAATGGAAAGGCTTGATGAAATGTCCGGAAACTCTTTCGGGGAGATCTTCAGGATAACGACCTTTGGCGAGTCCCACGGAAAGGGGATAGGGGTGGTAATCGACGGCTGCCCCCCTCTAATTGCCCTGGAATCCGGGGACTTTGCCGGGGACATGGCACGGAGAAGCCCTGGAAGGCACGCCGGTGATTCCCCAAGGATGGAAAAAGACGATGTTGAAATACTTTCCGGGGTCTTTGAAGGGAAGACAACCGGTGCCCCTATAGCCCTTTTCATTAGGAATATTGACGTGGACAGCAGGCCCTACGAGCTCATCAGAGAACTCTTTCGCCCGGGCCATGCGGACTATACCTATTTCAGGAAATACGGCCACTTTGATTTCAGGGGCGGTGGCAGGGCATCTGCCCGCGAGACCGCGGCCAGGGTAGCGGCCGGGGTAGTTGCCAAGAAAATTATCGAACCTTTGGGTGTCAGGACAATTGCCTATACGATGGAACTAGGGGGTATCAGGGTAAAGGACCTCAATCTCGAAGATATTGAAAGCAACCCCCTCTACTGTCCGGATCCGCTCGCAGCGAAACAGATGGAGAAGGCCTTGGCCAGGGCCAGAGAAGAGGGAGATTCTTTGGGTGGTATAGTGGAGGTGCGCATAACGGGTTGTCCTGCCGGGCTTGGAGAACCGGTATTTGACAAGCTGGATGCAGATATCGCCAAGGCCGTGATGTCTGTCGGAGCGGTAAAAGGTGTCGAGATTGGGGCAGGTTTTGAGTCCGCGAGGCTGACGGGCTCGTCAAACAATGACCCTATCGACCCAGGTGGATTCAGGACGAACAGGGCCGGGGGGATACTGGGAGGCATATCGAACGGGGAAGAAATTATGCTCAGGGCGGCAATCAAACCGATCTCTTCCATCTCCATTGAGCAGGATACCATTGACCGGTCCGGAAGGCCCGCAAGACTGAGGATCTCGGGCAGGTTTGATGCCTCGGCCGTACCTCGCATAGTCCCGGTCCTGGAGGCAATGGTTTCAATTGTCATTGCAGACCACTATTTGAGATCCAAGGCAGTGAAGTCATTTGAATAGACGAGGAGGCAGATGAAATGAATCATCTCAGGCTCAGTTCCTTGAACGGCAAGAGGAGAAAAAAGACGGTAGTCAGCATAGGCGATGTAAGGGTGGGCCAAGGTTTCGTTGTGATCGCCGGTCCATGCAGCGTGGAGAGCGAAAGGCAGATGCTCGAAACCGCGGAAAAGGTCAAGGCTGCCGGAGCCCACATGTTGAGGGGAGGGGCTTTCAAACCCCGAACCTCTCCTTACGATTTCCAGGGTCTGGGCCTGGAGGGGCTCAAAATCCTTGAAAAGGCGAGGAAGGAGACAGGCCTACCCGTTGTCACCGAGGTGACCGACCCCCGAGATGTATCATGGGTGTCGGAATACGCCGACGTATTGCAGATCGGCACAAGGAACATGCAAAACTTTTCTCTGCTCAAGGAAGTGGGCAAGACGGATAGACCGGTGCTCCTAAAAAGGGGAATGCATTCCACCCTGAAAGAATGGCTCAATTGCGCCGAATACATCTTGGCCGCAGGGAATCCAAACGTGATCCTCTGTGAGCGAGGGATCAGGACCTTTGAGACCTATACAAGGAATACCCTGGACTTGAGCATCGTACCAGCAGTCAAAGAGGTCTCGCACTTGCCCATAGTCGTAGATCCATCCCACGGGACCGGAAGGTTAAGCATGATTCAGCCCATGAGCCTTGCCGCCGTGACAGCGGGGGCCGATGGGATCATGGTGGAGGTGCACTGCAATCCCGGCGAAGCATTGTGTGATAAAGACCAGGCTATGTCACCTGAAATGTTTTCAGGCATGATGAAAAAGATCACTCTTCTGGGTGCATACATGAAGGAGATCAATAAGAATCACGGGAGAGAAAAGGCTCCCCTGGAGATGGCATCGTGAGAAGCTTGAAGATTCCGGGGGCAAGGAGCAACAGCACCGTATATCTGGGTGAGTCTCTCCGATCGCTACCAAACTACATTCCTGGAGAGAATGCTGTGATTCTTTCCGATGCCAACGTAAGGCGTCTCCATGGTCCCCAATTTCCCCCCTGTAGGTTGATCGAGATCGATAGCGGTGAGAGGGTAAAGAGCCTGGATACTGTCCTGGACATCTACAGGAGGCTCGCAGAAATGGAGGTTGATCGATCTTCCTTCCTGATCGGGATAGGCGGAGGCATAGTTTGTGATATCACGGGATTTGTTGCTACTACCTATCTGCGGGGCCTGCGGTTCGGATTTGTGCCCTCCACGCTGTTGTCCCAGGTCGATGCCAGTGTGGGTGGAAAGAACGGTGTCAATCTTGACGGATATAAGAACATAATCGGCACGTTCAACCAGCCCGATTTCGTAATCTGCGACACCGGCCTCCTTCGGACACTCCCCAGGACGGAAATCTCCAACGGGTTTGCGGAAGTCGTGAAACATGCCTTGATTGGAGACGCAAGCCTCTTTTCCCATCTTGAGAGGAACCTGGAGGACGTGCTCAAGTTGGATAGAAGAAGAATGGAGAAGATAATCCATGATTCCCTGGTGATAAAAACTGAAATAGTAAAGAGAGATGAGAGGGAGACGGGGATTCGAAGGAAACTCAACTTCGGACATACCCTTGGGCACGCGATCGAAAAATCTACCGGCATTCCCCACGGGGAAGCGGTCAGTGTTGGTATGTGTTTTGCGGCAAGATTCTCCCAGGAGAAGGGCTACCTCGGCGAGGAAGAAGTAAACAGAATTCAGAAACTCCTGGGAAACCTCGGCCTGCCGACCGCATTGGATTGCTACGATATCGATGCCCTTTTCGAGGGTGTCGGAAAGGACAAGAAGAGGGAAAAGGAGAAAATCCATTTTGTATTTTTGCAGGGTGTCGGCGATGCAGTCGTAGAAGAGGTGCATCTGGAAGAACTCTTTGATTTCCTTAGAAGCTTTACTTGAATCAGGTTCAGAGGACGGAGGTAAGGAATGAGTCTGGAAAGGATCAGGAAACAAATAGACCACATTGACTCCAGGATCATCAGGCTCCTGAATGACAGGATGGAATATGCCCTGATGGCCAGGAAGTTCAAGACCAGGATCGAGGATCGGGAAAGGGAAAAGGCCCTCTTGCAATCGGTCAGGGAAAGGGCTAGGGGACTCCTGGACAGGGAATTCATAGAGGACATCTATCTTGAAATCCTAAAAGAAAGCAAAAGGTTGCAAGAGCAGGGATATAAGATCATAGCATTCCAGGGAGAACACGGAGCTTACGGTGAAGTGGCTGCACGAAAATGGAACCGCGACCTGAGCCCCATCCCCTGTGATGACTTCAGCGGGGTCTTTGAAATGGTCGAATCGGGCCTCTCGGATTTCGGTATAGTCCCCGTGGAAAACACCCTTGGAGGTTCTGTGGAACAGGTGAACAGGCTTGTAATCAGCACGGAGTTGCGGGTCGTGGGTGCTATAGAGCTTCCGATCAATCTCTGTCTCCTGGCACTACCGGAAACAGACTACAGGGAAATACGCACGGTTTATTCGCACCCCCAGGCCCTTGCCCAGGCTCGAAACTTCCTCAAAAGGAATAGGCTTGAGCCTGTGCAGTATTACGACACTGCCGGGGCGGCAAAGATGTTGATGGAACAAAGGCCAAGGGGCTCTGCTGCTATTGCGAGCAGACTTTGCGCTGAGCTCTATGATCTGAAAATCATCAAGGAAAACATCGAAGACCATGTAAGAAACCGGACGAGATTCCTTGTGCTCGCGAAAGAGGCAACCGGGGAGGAAGGCGACAAGTGTTCGATAGTGTTTTCCACTGAACATAAGGCCGGGACCCTTTTCAAAGTATTGGAGATCTTCGCCAGGGGGGGAATTAACCTCACAAGGATCGAATCCATACCCCATGAACCGGGGGACTACGCCTTCTTCCTGGACTTCATGGGATCGGTAAGGGACGAAAAGGTGACTCATTCTCTTGAAAGGGTGAAGGAAGTCAGTACGGATCTTAAGATCATCGGGTGTTACAAGGAGAAGATGGATTGAACGTCCCGGTCATGGTGGACATGAAAACAATGATTTGTATCCCAATAATGGCAAAGAATACGGACGAGGCCCTAAGAATGACCATCAGGGCTACTGGCCTGGCAGATGTAATAGAGTTCAGACTTGATGCGATGGAATCCCTCGACCTTGAGAGAATGATAAGAACAACCATCAGGCCTGTCATCATCACCTACCGCTCGAAAAAAGAAGGGGGGCATGGGACGGCAAACTATGAACTTCAGACGAGGTACCTATTGGAAGCAATTTCCATTGGTGTTGATTACGTGGACGTGGAATACGGCATGCCACCCCAACTCAGGGATACGATCCTCACGAAGAGAGGTAATACCACCATCATTGTGTCCACACACTTGACATATGGTACTCCCTCCCCGGCCATCCTCGAAGACACCCTCCAGAGACTGGCAGCAACCGGTGCAGACATCGCAAAAATCGTGACCATGGCACGAAGACCCGAGGATAATCTCAGGATGCTGGACCTTGTATCATCAGCAAAGGAGGCTGGTATAAGGGTGATAGCTTTCTGCATGGGTCCCCTGGGCCGCATCAGCAGGATCGCCTCCCCCTTGCTCGGGGGTCACCTCACTTTTGCCTCCCTGGAAGAAGGCCTGGAGTCAGCGGACGGGCAAATCCCTGCCCGGGAAATGAAACGAATAATGGAGATACTTTCTACATGAAGATTGATTCCTCGACCAGCCTTTATGGTGTGGCGGGCTATCCCTTGTCCCATACCCTCGGGCCTGCCATGCATAACGCGGCTTTTTTCCATTCGGGCATCAACGCAGTCTACCTGGCCTTTGAAACACAGGACTTAGAGGGTTGTATCAGGGCCGTGAGAGCGTTGGACATAAAGGGAATGAGCATTACGATCCCCCATAAAACCACTGTTATTCCATTCCTGGACCAGGTTGATGATCTCGCAGAGAAGATCGGCGCAGTAAATACCCTGGTCAACAGGGGCGGACATCTTCTTGGGTACAATACTGATGCCTTTGGGGCTTTGAAGGCCCTGGAGGCCAAAACAAGGCTTTCAGGCAAGAGGTGCCTGATCATCGGAGCCGGAGGGGCCGCAAGGGCCATCGGCTTCGCACTGAAGGAACGAGGGACCTTTTTAACCATTGCAAACCGGGGTAAAGATCGAGGGCAGAGGCTGGCTTCCGACTTGGAATGTGAGTTTATTCCTCTGGCGGACTTAGGAAGCATTGAAACGGACATTTTGATCCAGACTACCCCTCAGGGTATGTATCCACAAGCACAAGTGAATATCAGCCCCATCCCCCCGGGAATTCTTGGGAAGGGGACCCTTGTAATGGACATCATCTACAATCCCACTGAAACGAAGCTCTTGAGGATTGCAAAGGATAGGGGGTGCACAACGATCAGCGGCCTCGATATGTTTCTTTATCAAGGGGCGGAGCAGTTCAGACTCTGGGCCGGTGTAAAAGCACCTTTAGAGATCATGAAAAGGGCCGTGCTGCGTGCCGTCGGAAAATGAGATGGGATGAAAAGAAGTTATGCGACCTGTTTATGGCAGCATAAAGATTCCAGGTTCCAAGAGCCTCTCACACAGGGCCCTTATTGCAGCGGCCCTGGCATCAGGAGAAAGCGTCATAGACAACCTGCTCCTATGTGAAGATACCCTTTTCACCGCCAATGCCCTAAAGGAGATTGGCGCAAGGATATCCTTCGAGGGCCGGAGCACGAGGGTATTCGGCACAGGCGCGCGTTTCCCAAGAATCAGCAAAGAAAAGGAGGTCTTCTTGGGCAATTCCGGGACCACCTACAGGTTCCTTTTATCCGCATTTGCTCTGGCGCAGGGAGAATATTTACTCACCGGATCATCCCGGATGAACCTGAGACCCGTGGGAGATCTGATAACGGCCTTGCGCAGTCTGGGGGTTCAAGCCGTTTATCAAGGAAACGAAGGCTTTCCTCCAGTGCTGATCAGAGCGAGGGGTATCCCCGGGGGATCAGTTGAAATCACCGCCAGGGTTAGCAGTCAATATGTCTCTTCACTTCTCCTGGCAGGACCATACATGGAGAAGGGTCTTGAGCTCACCGTCTTGGGAGAACAGGTGTCGAGGCCATACATCGGGGCCACAGTAGGGGTAATGAAAGAGTTTGGTGTCGACGTGGAGAGAAAGAGCGATTTCCACTATAGGGTCCCTCCAGGGCAAAGATATGTCTCCAGGAACTACTCTGTGGAAGGGGACGTGTCTTCTGCTTCGTATTTCTGGGCAGCGGCCGCCGTGACCGGAGGAACCGTGACTACTGAGAATATCGCCCCCTTCGCGACCTTGCAAGGCGATATAGCACTACTGGACATACTTGGGCAAATGGGCTGCACCATAGTCAGGGAGGGGAACAGGGTGACAGTGCATGGAAAACCACTTTCTGGAGTCCAAGTTGATATGGGGGAGATGCCCGACATGGTCCCGACCCTTGCCGCCATCGCGCCTTTTGCAAAGGGCGCGACGGTTATACGAAATGTCCGGCATTTGCGGTACAAGGAAAGTGACCGACTCCGTAGCATAGCCACAGAATGGAGGCGCCTGGGGGTGAGGGTGGAAGAACTGGAGGATGGGCTTATCGTGCCCGGCACGCAAAGAGACCTGAAGGGGGTCCAGGTGGATCCCCATGAGGATCACCGCATTGCGATGAGTCTTGCCGTTATTTCCCTTATGGTCCCTGGCCTGATAATAGGAGACAAGGATTGCGTAGACAAATCCTTCCCGGGTTTCTGGCAACTCTGGCAGACTTGGTTCGGCTGTCGGAAAAGGCAAACATGCAAAAAAAGAAAGGATGATCCTGGTAAGGCTAAAGTCTAACTCTAAAGATTGTATCCGGAGTTGAGCGTAGCGGAATTCCGGATACAATCTTTCGTGTTCTCTTGCGATACTTATGAGTTACCTGTGCAAAATCGGCATGAATTCGCCAATCTCTTTTTTCATTTGCGTCGGCTAAGGTGCTTCTGGACACCTTACTTCGAATTCCCAAGTGGTAGAGCTTTCTCTGCATGGCCCTCATACATGACTCAATATCGCGAAGGCTTTCTCGATATGAAAGTTGAGCAAAAGCCATACAAAGAAACTGGTCCAAGCATGTGAATGATTTTACATGATGGTCACCATTGGACCTTTTTACGCACTGACGAAATCGATGCATGGGTAGAGAGTCCATCAACTGAGAAAATACCAGTTTTCCTGAATACATAAGGCATATCCCCCAGAAAATTCCCCGGGATTATGGCCCAAAATTGATTTTCAAGTCGATGACAACTTTTTGTCATGATATTTACTGTCAGTTCAATCGGTTATCTTACTTGACATTAGATTTTTCCGGACAGTAGTGGACTGGGTTAATGAACTGCCCCGCAGCAAGCAACGACATTGAGAAGCCAGAATTCAGCTCTACCGCCAGAAGAATCTTTATGTCGGTTTGCCGCAACATGTCTGTGATATATTTAGGTTCAGCATTGGCCAGAATTCTGCTCTTCTGGTTTCTGACTCCTGGCTCCTGGATACCTTAAAGTCCATGACAGATCCAGGGGCATAGAACATGACCATACGCAGCAAGCTGCGGGAAATTGGACCCAGGAAGGGATTAGATAAGGGTACCCGTTGAATCTTACTCCTGAGAGAAGT
>JAFDIC010000124.1 GCA_019308525.1 Deltaproteobacteria bacterium | reverse complement strand
CAGGGCACCGGTGGAAAACATACTGGCGATGATGCAGGCGGTGAGTGATTTCGGCTGGTACGAATAACTGGAGAGGCACGGTTCGACTAACATCCTTTACTCCATGTCTTATGAAAACAGCGTATGGCACCTGCGCAGTATCCGCCATTTGGTTCGACTCAAAAACCGAGTGCCGTGTTTGAGCCCCTTTGACGTGGAGTTCCTGGCAAGGTCCCGGCTTGAAAAGTTTTTTGAAAGTTGGTAATCTTAATTTTGAAAGCAGGTACGATTAGGTCAACTGGGAGCGCTGGTCATGAGAATACTGATCTTTGCGATAGGTGTGGTCTTCTGCATTGCAATGCTTACAGGTGATGCGTTTGCCGTGACATATGGCTTTGAAAGCGGCCGCTATGGATTCAATCCGGACACTCCACACACATTCTTGTGTAATACCACTTTGTCCATTGATAACGCACAGGGCAAGCCCGCACCCAGCCTGGCCGTCCGTGGCAACAGAGGAATGGCACTGGAAGTCTCAAGGCAGGGATTCACCGGAAATTTCAGACAGGCCGGATATAACAGGATCTCCCTGGATATAAAGGTGATTTCCTGGTGGCCCAATCAAAACCTCCCTGCACCCAAGCCCATGTTTATTATCCAGGGGGCCAATAACATGAAGGCCTGGGGAACAGATGCCAAGGGATTTGACCCGAAGGCACTCGGTCAATGGCAACATGTTTACGCTTATTTCAATCCTAAATGGACCGACACCGAGGCCCAAAACGCAGGCTGGCGACTGGTGCCCTCGAATTTGGCGCCGGTTTCTTTCAAGGAAACCCTGGGAAACGTGTTTGTCACGGGATTCTGGATCCAGGTCCGAGATGTCGGTGCGGAATCTCATTATCTGATAGATAACTACGCTCTCTCGAGGCTGCCTCCCCACAAGTCTCTCAAGCCGTCGGGAAGAATCATTTTTAAGTCTGTACCGGAAACCCAAAGACGCAAGCTTCCAAAATAGCTACGCTCTGCCTGCCTGAAGAACCTTGGGAGAGACGCCAAAGGTTTCGGGGGCTATTGTTTCCGTCCCTCCTGAAGGGTGTCAATGACAGACTTGCGAGAAAGGCAATGCGCGACGCTTTTCGGGTTGCCTTGGATGTATTGAGGAGATAAAACAATGTTCAATTCAATGCATCTTCAATTGCATGCAATTGGTGGCTCCCGACGTTCTGGGGTCTGGACTTGCATTGCCACATTTGCCATGCATCCAAGGAAAACCTCTATGGACAGGGCCACAGTCGTGATCCACCATATTTCCCCACAGTATGGTGTAGGAGCAAGCTCCTGCTTGCGATCCAGAGTCCCCTATCGCAGGTAAAACCTGCCTGTACCGGGGATGTGTCCCGGTGCTCCCAGAGGAGATTGCATCCTTACAAGAATCCGTCCTGGAGACTTTAGCAGGACCTGACATAATTGAAACGGCCGTGGAAATAATCTCGGGTAAGGGAGCGTTAATGCTCCCCTACCCCTCATTGGTTCAAAATTATTGGCATTGCCGGAGAACAGTTTGTGCCAAGGCTCTTGAACGCCGCAAGCCTTTAGTTCGAGTGGGCTTTTCAAACAGCTAAAACGTCACGAAAAAGGGAAGCCTCCATGTCGTCTCCATCTCAAAAGACTGTCTTCATCGTCAACCCCAAGGCTGCCATGGGTTCTGTGAGAAAGACGTGGTCCCGAATAGAGGCACTGGCTCACGAACAACTAGGTCCCTTTGAGACCCTGGTCACGCAAGAACCGGGTGATGCGACGGTGTTTACGAGGGATTCACTCTTGAAGGGCGCGGAGACAATCATTTGCCTTGGCGGGGACGGGACCCTGAATGAAATTGTCAACGGCTTCATTGAGAGAGATCGGCCCATTCGGCCGGAAGCGGCACTGGGATTCATTCCCCAGGGGAGCGGGTGTGACTTCACCAGGACCGTTGGGATTGCCAGGAAGCCTGAAAGAGCTCTGGAGCTGATAAAGAAAAGGATTGTCAGGCCTCTCGATTTGGGGCGACTTATTTATGAAGATCATGGGGGCAATGAATCTATAAGGTTCTTTCACAACGTGACCAGTTTCGGGCTGGGTGGGGAAGTGGATGAAAGGGTCAACAGGACTTCAAAGGCATTGGGCGGGTTCATTTCATTCATTTGGGCCACCCTGGTCTCCCTCCTCATTTACGACAAAAAGAGAATCCATCTCAAGGTGGACGATCATTTTGATGACACCATTGTAACTTGGAATATCATCATCGGCAACGGGTGCTACCACGGCGGCGGCATGCTGGTTGCGCCCGAGGCAAAGGTGGATGACGGCTTGTTTCACATCACCATTGTCGGCGACTTGACTTTGCCCCAGGTCTTCCTGAATTTACACAGGCTTTACAACGGTCAAATCCTTCAAGTTGACAAGGTGATGAGTACTACAGGCAGACACATAGAGGCGACCTCGGAGCAGAGGGTGCTTCTGGACGTGGACGGAGAACAACCAGGCATGCTCCCTGTCACAGTTGACATGGTTCCGGCAGCCATCCCCTTCATCACGCCGGGATAGGCCGCCCATTCCCTGCTTGCCCTCCTCTTCTCATGGAAACTCCTTGCCCAGTGCTTCAAACAGAGCAGCCCGTGCCAGCAAACGAGTGGAATCCAGGGTCGGCAGGGGACAATATCGCATGTAAAACCAGCGCCTACCGGGGCCTGTCCCGGTGCTCCTACAAAGGGGCATTGCGTAGCCCTATGCAGGAGTAAACTCCTGCTTTGCGTCCAGACCTTGATTCAGGCGCCGCAAAACCACAACATGGTTGATTCAATCCAAGCCCTGTAATGACACGGCCGCATCAGCGTCTCCGAGTTTCAAAAGCCTCCGTTGCCTCTGATTCTTGTGGGGGTGCCGGCTGCACATAAGACCCCACTGAAGGCTTCTTTGTACTTTGTTGCAATCATCATGTATTATATCAAAAAAAGGGGATGGCTACGAGCTTTCCGGGTGTTTCCCAACCCGTCGAATAACGGGAAGAATTGACTGCAACTTACCGGGTATAGGTTGAAATTCCCTATGCTTGTTACAAAAGCTTTGGGGTTGCTTGGTAGCCTGCAAAAATATTCTTGCGGACTTTCTCGAGGATCTTTATCCTTGTTCGTGTTTTGGGTCCAAATCCGCTATCAAGAAAGGTATCAGGGATGACTCAAAAACGGCCTGTGAAGAACTCACAATATGTTGATGAAGGATTGGTTGCAATGTTTTTGAAGATGTCTCCAGAGGAACGCTTGCTGGCCAATGATAATACGGCGCGAACAATTCAGGAGTTAAGGAATGCCTTCATCCGGCAGACAAAAATCCGATCTGAACCTAAGCGCATTACTTGAGGGCTTGTTAAGATCCGGGGTCGACTTCATATTGGTCGGTGGCCTGGCCGCCGTTGTGCAAGGCGCCCCGGTTGTTACCATGGATGTGGACATCGTCCCTGATCCATCTTCGGAAAATGTCGACAAACTCCTTGGGTTCCTCCGCTCAGTAGGCGCATTTCATCGTCGCCTGGACGAGAAAATAATTGAACCACGGAAAAGAGATATTTCAGGAAAGGGGCATGCTCTGTTTTCAACCCGCTTGGGCCCCATAGACGTACTTGGTTCCATTGAGGAGAGGAAAACCTATAGTGACCTGCTTGAACATAGCATAGACATTGAATTCAAAGGCCACACCATGAAAGTTCTTGATCTCAAAGTGATGATCGAGCTCAAGAAAAAGTCAAGTGATCCAAGAGACAAACAAAGGCTTCCCGTTCTTGAAGAAACTTTGCGACAACTCCAGGAGGCGATTGGACCTGGATCACGAGTCGATAGAACCAGGGACAGAGGTAAGAATGATGAATAGTCAGCCAATCGAGCGGGCGGTTACGCAGTCTCATGTAGGAGCAAGCTCCTGCTTGCGATCCGGAGGCCCCTATCGCATGTAGAACGTGCCTGTACCGGGGATGAGTCCCGGTGCTCCTACACAAGGGGGGCATTGCATAATCCCATGTAGGAACAAACTTGGGATTAGGATGCAGGGGCCAATGTCGCAGGTGGAACCTGCTCCTGCGGGGAAAAGTTGATTCCATCACCATACCATCCGCGCCACCAGGATCCAGGCGCAGGACAAAAGGATTGCAGCCCAAGCAGAAGCCCTTACTATGGAAAATGTCCTTTCAATGTCATGAAGTTCGGGATCCCTGAACTCGGCTCCCAGCCAGGGTTTGTTTTTCATGCCGCCAGGATACCTGGTAGGGCCTCCCAGACGAACACGAAGGGCGCCTGATACAAGGCTCTCTGCATGTGCCGCGTTGGGGGAGTCATGCTTCAACCTGTCCCTCAGGAACGTCCTGATACCGCTTCCAAGATCCGCGCCTGTTGCTACAACGCCGATAGACAGGGGCAGGACCGATAGCCTCGCGGGCGGGAAGTTCAACAGGTCATCCATCCTGGCGCCTGCCCAGCCCAGTCTCCGGTATGGTTCGTGCTTGTAACCAAGCATGGAATCAATGGTACTGGTAACCTTGAAAACCGCCATAAGACCAAGGGCCAGGGTTACAGGGTTCAAACCGAGAGCAGGTGCTAGCAGTGCCCCGACACTATACCAAAACACCGGTGACCAGAACCCGTCCACGAAGTTCTCCCCCAGGGTCTCTATGGCGGCCCTGCATATGCCCGGCCTTTCCAGGCGACCCGCATCCCGCCCAACTACCATGGATATCCCTTTCCTTGCAGCTTCCAGGTCTCCTCCCCGGAGGGCCGCAAGCGCTGGCCTTATGTGGTCCACGAGGTCCTTCAGGGCTATCAAGGAATAGCAGACAAAGACTGCGAATCCCTTTGCAAGCAACGGGTGAAGCGCCTCCAAGATACTTGAGAGACCGAGAAGAATAGCCAGGATTGCGCCCTGTGAAATGAGCAAGAGCAGGGCTCCCCCGGACCTGGTATCCCAACCTATCTTCCTTGTCCAGGCCTCTGAGATCGAGACCAGGCGACCGATGAGCCGAACAGGATGAAGACGATACGCAGGATCGCCCAGCAAGAGATCAAGGAGGAATGCAAGCAGGAGGACCAGCGAAGCATCGAGCATAATCAGGCTCCGGGTGCCGAGGCCAAGACCTCAAGCAGCAGGTCATTCTCCTCCCTCCTGCGGAGTCCGATACGGAAGAAGCCGTTTTCCAGACCCGGGAAATTCCTGCAGTCCCTCGCATACATGCCGTTGAAAAGCAGGTGCCTCAGCAGATCGTCCAGGTCCTGACTCCTATCCCAGCGGCACAGGAGGAAATTGGCCGTGGGCGCGTAAGGCCGGTACCCGGACATCTCCTTCAGGGCAAAATAAACACGATCCCGCTCTCGGGCCATGGCCCTGCGCGAATCCTCCTCGTAATCCCTTGCCCCTATGATCAATGTGGCCACGTGTTCTGCAATTGCATTCACCGTCCAGGGCTCCTTTGCCTCCCTGAGGAGGGAGATGGTCTTTTCATGGCCCACAACGGCCCCGAGCCTGAGCCCCGCAAGGGCATAGAACTTGGTCAAGGAATGGACAACAAGCAGGTTCTGCATGGGCTTCTCCAGGAGAAGACTTTGCTCACTCCATCCTTCCAGGAACTGGATAAAGGCCTCATCCACGAGAATCCACTTGTCAGGATACCTCCTTGCCAACTCCAGAATATGCCTTTTAGGGACCAGGGTGCCCGTGGGATTGTTGGGTCTTCCCGCCCAGAGGGCATCGGCATTTTCCAGGGCGGCGGAAAGGACCTCCACGGGTGGAGGGGCAAAATCCATATCAGGCGACAGGCCGAGGCGTGTCACCCTGGCACCGGCAAGGAGGGTCGCGCGCTCATAGTCATGGTAGGAGGGCGTGACCACCACCGCATGTTTCAGGCCCAGGACCCGGGGAATCATATAGATGAGCTCGGTAGAGCCGTTCCCTGGGAGGCAACAGATCCCGGGGATACCGAGCCGCTCCTCATAAAAGCGGGTTATGCCGTCCCCTTCAACCCCGGGGTAGTCCTGTATCACCTCATACAAGCGGGGCCAGTGTTCCCGGAGAGATGCTGGAGCACCTCTTGGGTTGATGCTTACGCTGAAATCCAGCACAGGCCCGGCGCTGAAACCGAGCCGTATCATGTCCCCGGCCGGGCTTCCACCGTGCCTGTAAACCCTGCCACTGTAATCAATTATTCTATTTTCCTTCACAACCACCGAGTATCATCTCGCTTTCAATCACTCACTCCTGCACTGTGCCTGAGCCCGCGGTCCCGGGCATCGCAAGACTCGGCACACGGCCTGGCACACATAGAGACTATTGCCTTTTGTGCTTCAATCCTCTGTTTTTCCGCAACCTCCAGAGGGGCCGTACTTCCTCATGTATCCCCTGGGCGTAATCATTTTTCCACCTGCGAGGCGTGTCTGCGAATTCCCCACCAGCACGATGGAAAGCATGTCCACTCCTGATAGATCCAGGTCCGAAGCCGATTCCAACATGACTTCCTGGCCGTCCCTCATGGCATTGCGCACCACGCCGACCGGCGTCCCGGCTCCCCTGAGCTCCCGGACCATCCCCATTATCCTGCCCAGTTGCCAGCCCCTCCTCCGGGAACGGGGGTTATAGAAGACCAGGACAAAGTCTGCCTCCAGGGCGGCCTTTACGCGCTGCTCAATGATCTCCCAGGGAGTCAGCAGGTCGCTCAGACTGATGACCGCGAAATCATGCATCAACGGTGCACCCAGGAGCGCGATGCACCTGCCCGCGGCAGGCAGGTGCAAGGCGCGCAAAGCTTTCGGAATGAGGCGTACACAGGAGTACGCCGCAGTGACTAAAAAAGATGCAGCGCAACGCCCCAGATGTGGCTTTTACGAAAGCATCGCCTTGATGATCTTCTCCACATCACAATACCTCTCAAAGTGCTCGGCCAGCCTGTCATATTCCTTGAAACGGGTCAGCCTTCCCTGCCTCGCTTTCCTGGGTCTCAGCCCCTTGGCCTTTCTGACCCCATTCAGGAATCGCTCCCTGAGTTCCGGTGAATCCAGCACCCCGTGGACATAGGTGCCTATTACCTTTCCGTTCTCACTCACCCGGCCGTCCTCCCACCGTGCTTCTTTTCCGGGTTCCTTCAACAATGCAAAAGGACGGCTCCTGTTTCCGGTGGGCACGCTCCTTCCCATGTGGATCTCATAGCCCCTCAGCCTGCACCCGTACAGAAAGCACTCTCCGTTGACGCGCCTCACCACCTTGACCCTGTCCAGACTCGTCTCCACTGGGAGGAGTCCCAGCCCCTTCACCTCGCCCCTGTCCGACTCCACCCCGTGGGGGTCCTCTATCTTCCGCCCCAGGAGCTGGTATCCGCCGCAGATTCCCAGAATGGTTTTTCCCTGCGATTCGAAATCAACGATTCGCCTCTTCCAACCCCTCCGCGCCAACCATGTCGCATCCTCCATCACGTTCTTGGTGCCCGGAATCACCAGCAAATCGTACTCGGGGCTCAACTCTCCGGGACGAACCAGATAGTTGACGACCACGTCAGGCTCCCGTTCCATGATCTCCATGTCCGTAAAGTTGGAGATGGCAGGAAGCCTTATAACGGCAATGTTGACCGTTTGTCTCCCCACCGGCCGGAGCGCCCTTTTGTCTTGCTGGACGGCCACTGAGTCCTCGGTGTCTATGAGGATATCCTGGAAATAGGGCACCAGGCCCAACACAGGTTTGCCCGTTTCCTTTTCCAGGATATTGATTCCAGCATCAAAGAGTCGCGGGTCTCCCCTGAACTTGTTTATCAAGAACCCTATGGTCATGCCCTGTTCTTGTCTGCTCATCAAGTCATAGGTCCCAATAACCTGTGCAAATACCCCTCCCCTGTCTATGTCTGCCACCAGGATGCAGGAGGCCCGTGCGATCATAGCCATCCGGAAATTCGCCAGGTCGTTTTCCTTCAGGTTCATTTCACAGCAACTGCCTGCCCCCTCAAGGACGATCACCTCGTATTGAGATGAGAGCCGTTCATATGAATCAATCTCGGCCTGCCTCAGCGTCTCCTTGTAGCGGTGATACTCCATGGCGCTCAATTGGTCCGCCACCCTTCCCTGGACCACCACCTGAGCCGCCTGGCCGCTTGAGGGTTTGAGCAGCACGGGGTTCATGTGAACCGAAGGCAGCAAACCCGCTGCTTCCGCCTGGGCTACCTGGGCCCTCCCTATCTCCCCGCCCTCGACCGTCACATAGGAGTTGTTGGACATGTTTTGGGCCTTGAATGGGGCGACCCTGTATCCCCTCTTCTTCAAGATGCGGCAAAAGGCTGTGGCAGCGACGGATTTGCCCACGTCACTCCCCGTACCCAGGAACATTATTGCCTTTGCCCGCCTTTTCATTCCTCTCTCCTCCGACTACCTAACACCCCTGACACCGGGGAAGAGCCAGGTGAACCACCTGGAGGACCACCTGGTTAACGAGGATCAAAAATAATGAGTTGTTGCTAACTCGCCAAAAGTCAAAACCCTGGGATGACAAAGCAAGAAGCTCCCAGTGCCTATTCAAGTTGAGATTGAGAAATCCCGCCATTGGGAGAGCGCGGATCTCGTGTGATCACCGCCAAAAGATGCGAGAGCTTCGAAAGGCGTACATGAAAGTACGCTCCAATCATTTACCCCATTAAGAATCTTGAAATCATATGCCGGTGGGGGGCACAACGTTTACAGATCTTTCTCCACCCTCGGCTCCAAGCCAAAACCACCGATTTAACTGGGCAGAGATGAACCGCTACCCAGAAATCAGACTTTTCCTGAAGACAGGTTATACCTTGGGAAAACAGTCCCCATTGTCTGAAAACGTTTCATGATCAACACTAAGCCTGGTGATCCGAACAGCAGAATGTGCCAGATGAACACCATGAACTTCTTTGATATCTCCCAGAGTCCTGGATTCCGAGATCTCCCCCTGTTCGAGCCTTGTTCCTATCCGGAGTCTACAGGAGGGGGCTGGAAGTGCAAACAAGCAATCTTGCTGCACGCCAAAGCCCTGCATTTTCCTCATGACATAGGACTTCTCTCACAATTCCTCCAATTGTCTCAAGACTCGATGCGAAAGAAAGGGATTAGTCTTGTATGCCGGGCAAGAAGAAGGTGACTTCTCCCGGCACCATTTCACGTATTCCCTCAAGACGGAGGGGTCGTGAAATACCAGGGTCTCCCCCAGTTCCTCCAGTTCGCCCATGATCCGCCAGTAGATATGCATGAACCCGCCCCCTTTCAAAAAAATCCCCGGACCGATCCGTATCGATCCGGGGATGTCCCTTTTTTATCCTCCAAATCGCGAGGTTTCACCCTGTCCGCGTGGGCTACACCTTGTCTCCAGGCAGGTCTTCTGACTCGTGGATCGACCTACTCGCTGCACCTTCCCGCCCGGCCCTCAATTACCTGCCCGGAAACCTTGCACTCGGAACCTCCCGGCCATTTCCCCAGGCAAAGGCCCCTCGTCCGCCTGTGCTGTTTC
>JAFDIC010000123.1 GCA_019308525.1 Deltaproteobacteria bacterium | reverse complement strand
CAATGTACTTGTTGTTGAGCTTTACTATGGTTCCGACCGGGAAGAGAGATATCTGGCCCAGGAACACCTTGAGGATTCTTGGCGGAAACCGGTTCTTCTCCCTTGTCACTATATGTCTTACCGCATCAGGCTGGATGAATCTCCGCCTCTGCCACCTGTCGCTTATCAGGGAAACGTAGGTGTCCATGAGACCTATGATGGATGCCTCCTCCAGGATCTCTTTGCCGGACAATCCCCTGGGATATCCCGAACCGTCCGCCCTTTCATGGACCTGGAGGGCTATTTCGGCAAGCCATCCATATTGTTTTCCCATACTGGAAATGATTTCATAACTTATTTCAGGATGTCTTCTGATGATCTCCATCTCTTCCCTGTTCAACCGATCGGTTTTCTTGAGCACTTCCTCGGGGATCCTGTACATTCCCACGTTTTCAAAGAAGGCCGCAAGGCCCAGTTTCAACAGACCCCGCATGTCGTATTCCAGGCCTTTGCCCATCTTCATGGATCCGCAGGTAACTGCCACGATGTGGGCTTCTAGATCCGGTCGGCCAGTGGGGGCCAGGCACGCGTAATCATAGAGTTCGTTGATCAGTCCCTCCTGGATGATATGGTGCAAATCCGGAAGTACGGGGGATGGGCTTATTCCCCTGGATCTTTTGACCTTCTCCGAGACCTCCCTCTGTTTTTCCAGGAGTTTTTCATAGCAAGACGCGGCCTCCTCCTGCTTGGAATCTCCCGGTCCCGGTTCACCGGGCTCCGGGGTACTTCGCTCCTTATCTAGGCCTATCAACTCCGTGTTGGTGAACCAGAGTCTCTCGTCTCCAGCATCGTCTCTTGATGATCCTTGGTCTCTTTCTCTGTCCTCGCCGAGGTTCATAATGTCAGTAAATCGCACCATCAGCAACAATACTCTCAATGATATTTGAGCCGATCACCTTCTCGTTCTTGCTATACCCCACAAGGAGCGACAGGTCGCAAAGGTTGTTAATGCTGCGTGGGACTCCTTTACTGTGCTCGTAGATCCCCTGTATGGCCTCCTCGCTGAAGGCGTTATCTTCCCTGCCAGCCCTCTTCTGCCTGAACAGGATGTACTCTTCGGTATCCTGAAAATCAAAGGGCTCGAGGTGGTACTTGATGGCTATTCTCTGGCTCAACTGGGGGATGTTCTCTATTTTTTCCTCTAGCTCAGGCTGTCCCACCAGCAAAACTGTCATCAGGAAACGATCATTTAGCTGAAAATTGAGGAGCAGCCTGACCTCTTCGAGGTTCGAGGGCGACAACAAGTGGGCCTCGTCTATGATCAGAACCGTCTCCCTGCTGGCCCTCATGTTCTCTATCATCCTGTCGTTGAGCTTGTGCAGGCACTTTACCTTGGTATCGGGTACGTCATTAATACCGAATTGATAGAGTATTTCCTGTATGAACTCCCCGGTGTCGAGCCTGGGATTTACCACGAGGCCGATATCAAACTCGGCCCTGGAGAGCTCCTGTACGCATACCTTGGTAAGGATGGTCTTTCCACAACCTATCTCACCTGATAAGACGGCACCTCCCTTTCTCATCTTCCCAGCATATATGAGCCTCGCAAGCGCCTCTTCATGGGATTTGGAAAGGAAAAAAAACCTCGGATCGGGGACGTTCTCAAAGGGTGCTTCCTCAAACCCCCAATGACTAAGGTACATAAACGCTTCCTATCATAGTTTACTTATTGAAAATTATATATAAAATGAAATATTTGTCAATATATAAATTTATAATTATTCAAAATTATGTATAGTTAATTAACATCAGCAACCTTGCCTGACCAGACATTTCCTCAACTCTTCTTGCTCAAGCTCACGCTTTTTGCCAAACAGGCCATGGGTGACGTCACGATTGGGAGGTACCCCGGCCGCCGTTACCAGGCCGGCGAAGCAATTACCAGCAGGATACAGTCCTCATCACCGTGGTTTGTCAGGCTGTGTATTGAACCCGCGGGAATCCATATGGCATCACCTGGGCCTACCTGCCTGGTTTCATCGTCCACCCTCATCTCCCCTTGGCCGCTGAGAAGGAAATAGATCTCCTCCATGGGGTCTACGTGCGCCTCGAGGGTCTTACCTTTTTCCAACTTTGCTATGGCCAGGAAGCCGATCTCCTTCAACACGCGACGGTCCAGTATCATCTGGGCAATACCACCCCCGTGGGCTATGTAAGTTGTTTCCAGCACTTCCTTATCCCTCAGATTGCGAACTATCATATCATTCTCTCCCCTCCTCACTTCAAGATTCAAGCCCTAGCTCAAATAATCATTTGATTTCAGGCTGTTTTTGCGATATATTTTAGAAACTCCGAGACGCTTGGTCCATGGGCCCACGGACACGATCAAGAACCTATTCAGAGTTCGGCTGAGATTAATACCCGGGGCAGCGCTGACTCCTGCCACAGACCCTGAGTTCAAACCCGAGGGAGTGAGCAAGAATTTTCACGATCCTGTCCGGGAATATTCATGTTTTCTTGGATTCCTGGCCCCTAATCTGGCTCAAGTGGCCAGCAATGTCAATTGATTGGAGACCTTGGGCCTCGAAAGCAAGAACCGGGGGACCCCGGCCTGGTTCGGTGAGTCATTACATCCGAACTCCTGTTCGGAAGAGGAAAGCCGCATGAAGATTACGCCTATCTTTGATCCTGACAGGATGAGGCGCCCCATGAGGGTGGCGGCATTCATGTCAGGGTCTGGAACCAACATCATCAAGCTGATAGAACACCAGAGAAGATTGAAGCAGAGAGAAGGTGCATCCCCCTACGAGGTCATTTTCATCTTCAGCGACAGGTCTGACGGCAGCTGCCAGGGAGAAGAGATTGCCTGTGAAAACGCCATCCCCTATTTCAGCTATGACATACGCTCCTTTCACCGCATGAGGGGCCTCCCTAGGACGGTGAAGACCCCAGAGGGCCTGGCCGCGAGAAAAGAATTCGACAGGGTCGCTGCAAGACTGGTGGAGGCCTTTGAAATAGATGTCAAGGCGCTTGGCGGTTACATGAGCTACATTACCCTGGACAGGTGCATAAACGTCCACCCTGCCGACCTCTCCATAGTGGATGACGCAGGAAAGCGAAAATACGTGGGCGACAATGCGGTCCTTGATGCCATTGCCGGTGGAGAAACCTCTCTTCGCTCTTCTACCCTGTGGACGGACAGCGGCGTGGATACGGGCCCCGTGCTCATGGTATCCAAACCCATCAAGGTCATCCTGCCCGAACCCCTCGAGTCCTTGCTGAGCAACCGCGATAGGCTGGTAAAGGTGGCGGAGGAACACCAGGTGCGTCTCAAGGAGGAGGGAGATTGGAAAATATTCCCCCTTACCCTGGAATTCATAGCCAGAGGACGCTTTGCCCTTGACGAGCAAAACCGCGTCTATTTTGACGGCAAATCCATTCCCCAGGGGTTTCGACTGGCTTAGAACCTTGCAGTCGAGCAGAAGTTCTCCCATACCGCTACCATGAGGTCACACCTCCCTTCCCCTGTAGAAGCAGGCTCTGCCTGCGATACCCAATCCTGTGTAGCCCTTGATCAGCGAGCCCCGATCAGGAACTCACTCCCAAAATCCCTGTAGGAGCAGGCTCTGCCTGCGATACCCAAGCGCCCTGTAGTTCGTACAACCAATTTCGCCCCCGGCAAGAGCGACTTCCCCCCCCTTGCCATTCGGGATTCAAGATTCAAAATTCAAAGTTGCTCCGTCCTCGGTCCTCCGTCATTTCTGGGAATCCGACCCTCTTATGAAGCCCTCAAGTTTGCTTGTTGACCAATACACTCCCTATGCTCACCAGGGTCAGCGCCAGGACAAGGTTCAGGCCTATACCTTCACCCAGGATAAGCACTCCACTCAGAAAGACCCCGAAAACGGGTGAAAAAAAGGAAAATGCATGAAGAAGGCTCACAGGGTACCGGTGAATGAGTTCAAACCATACCAGGTAGCTGAGAAAGGCAACCATAATGCATTGGTAAAAGACCGAGAATCCAGCCGCCAAGGTCAAACGAGACGTGAAAGGATCCTCCAGGATGAAGCTCATGACCAGCAATGGAGGCGCGGAAAAACAGACCTGATAAAAGAGGGTCTGGAGCGGTACCGTCAGGCCCGAGAGGTACCTCTTGATGTAAAGGGTCGTGGCGCCCCAAATGGCACCGGCCGCAAGGGCCATCAGGTCTCCAGGCAGGGCGACAAGGGAAAAGGTCCCCAGTTTCCGCAGGAAGAGGACAAATATCCCGGCAAAGGCCATGATGAGCCCCGTGACTTTCCAGGGATTCAGCCTGTCATCTCTCAGGAAGAAATGGGCCCCCAGGGCCACGAAGAAAGGTGCCGTATAGACCAGGACATAGGTCCTGGATGCCATTGTGAATTCCAGTGCAGTGTAAATGAAGCCGAACTCCGAGCCGAACAGAAGCCCTATGACAATACCGTGAATCACTACTCGCCTGGAGGGGAACAGGCTGATTCCCTTTATTCTTATCCATACATAAAGGCATAAGCTTGCCACCAGGGAACGCAGGCCCGCCATGAACAGGGATGGTATATCCTGGGCCCCAATCTTAATGATGGCCATATTGGCTCCCCATACCAACGCAACGACCAGGAGCACCACCACGGGTTTTATGTTCAACTCAAACTTGTGCGCCAACAGCCTCACTCTCTAACTTTCGAGTTTTATGCTATTATTATCATTAGGGCATCTGTGGAGTCCAGATCAATAATCCATGGCCGGCTTTTGCGATCGCTCCTTTTGCCTTGACCCGCCTACCCCCTTTGTATTAGCCTCCACTAACTTGAAGTCCTGTCCCTTGACCGGGCAACAGCGGATTTAAGGAGACATGAAGGTGGAAAACAAGGAGAACAAAGAACAGGGCAACGTTGAAGTCGTTGTCCAGGCCCTACGGCCCTTCGGAACATCTATCTTTACCGAGATGACTGTGCTTTCTGAAAACCACGATTCCATAAACCTCTCCCAGGGGTTCCCTGACTTTGATGGACCAGAGGAAATAAGGAGAAGGGCCGCTGAGGCCATAATCAGGGGCCCGAACCAGTACGCGCCGTCCATAGGCATTCCCTTACTCCGGCAAGCCATATCTCGCAAGATGAGGCGCTTCTACGGCCTGGACATAGACCCGGATGACGAGGTGACCGTCACCTCGGGCGCCACCGAGGGCCTATGCGCCACCCTCCTGTCCATCTTGGAACCGGGCGACGAGGTCATCCTGTTTGAACCCACCTACGACGTTTATCCTCCCCTCGTCTCCCTTGCCAGGGCAACGGCCAGGTATGTCGCTCTTGAGGGACCCTCTTTCAGGGTGCCAAGGGAAGAACTTGCAAGGGCCTTCGGTCCCAGGACAAGGGCCATAGTGATCAACTCCCCCATGAATCCCTGCGGCAAGGTCTTCACGCGGGAAGAACTGGCCTTCATAGGGGCCTTGTGCCGGAAACATGATGTCATTGCCATCGGCGATGAAGTTTACGAACATATCGTCTTCGACGGCAGGAAGCACGTTCCCCTCCTTACAATACCCGACCTGAGGGACAGGGCGTTCGTCATCTCCTCCACCGCAAAGACATTCGCCTTGACCGGCTGGAAACAGGGCTATGTCATTGCAACCCCGCCACTGACCAGGGCCGTGCGTATGAGCCACCAGTTCATTACATTCTGCGGCCAGTCGTTCCTCCAGGAGGCCATTGCCTTTGCCATTGACTCACCTGACGATTACTATGAAGATCTCCTGGCCGATTACACCCGGAAACGCTCCTGGATATGTGAACAGCTGGCCAGGCTTGGGTTCACAGTCTATCCGCCTGAAGGCACCTATTACGTGCTCGTGGATGTAACCCCCCTTGGCTACAAGGACGATCTTGCCTTTTGCAGGATGCTCCCGGAAAGGGTGGGGGTGGCGGCGATTCCCTGTTCCTTTTTCTGGGAAGGGAGGCGAATGGGACGCAATCTCGTCAGGTTTTGCTTCTGCAAGAGAGACGATACACTGGAAGAGGCCATGAGACGACTAAAGGAAAGGATTGGAGGGCAAGGGAAGTAACGGGTGACAAGTAACAAGAAAGGAGCGATGGGCAAGCAGTGAGGAGTTTACAGGAGCAACATGTTGTCGCGACAGGGAAAAAGTAACGAGAAACCAGTGACGAGAGACGAGTAACCAGCAACAGACGACCGCAGACCGATGACGGACGGCGGAGGACGGAGGACCGACAACCATTGACCGGAGAACCGGCGACCGGGGATTTCCTGGCACGGATTACACGGATGTCTCTGGAGGGTTTTGGCAATCAAGGGGCCTTGATTGCCAAAACATAATCCATCCAATCTGTGAAATCCGTGTAATCCGTGCCAGAAAATTCCACCTGGTTGTCTCCAGCTTTCGGTTGGCCGAATTCTGATCCCTGGACTTTTGCCAGGTATGTTCAACGGTGCCCGGGTGTGAGCTTGCTCAACCTGGCATAGGTTCCTTCAAGGGCGATCAAGGAGTCATGTGTCCCCTCTTCTATGATGCGGCCCTGATGCATCACAACGATACGATCAGCATTGCGGATGGTGGAGAGCCGGTGGGCTATCACCAGGGTAGTGCGCCTCCTTGTCATCTTGCCTATGGCCTCCTGTATCAGCCTCTCCGTCTCTGGATCCACGCTTGATGTGGCCTCATCGAGGATCAGGACCCTCGGGTTGCACGCCAGGGCCCTGGCAAAGGAAAGGAGTTGCCGCTCCCCTGCCGAAAGGTTGGATCCCCGCTCGCCGATCTCCTGTTGAAATCCCTCGGGTAGTTTCTCGATAAAGGAAAGGGCATTGGCCTCCCGGGCCGCCTTTAGGATATCCTCTTGGCCGATGCCCTCGTCTCCTAGGGAAATATTCTCCGCAACGGTCCCAGAGAATATGAATACATCCTGCATGACCAGCCCAATCCTCCTGTGCAACTCTTCCTGGGGCCATTCCCTGATATCGATCCCATCCAGGCAAATCCGGCCCTCGTAGCCATCATAAAAGCGTTCTATCAGGTTGACGACTGTGGTCTTGCCCGCGCCGGTGGCACCCACTACGGCCACCACTTCGCCCGGCCTTACCTCCAGGCTGACCTCCCTGAGCACGGGTCTGCCCTCTTGATAGGCAAAGGACACCCTGTCAAAATGGATATGCCCTTCGCCGCGCCCAGGAACACTCGGCCGGGGGGGATCCGGGATAACCTCTTCGTGGTCCATGAACTCGAATATTCTCTCCAGGGAGGCCATGGCAGCCTGCATGATGTTGTACTTCTCGGAGATATCACGGATGGGCCTGAAAAACATGCGGATGTAGCCTATGAAGGCCACGAGGGACCCCAAGGTGAGCTGTTCATCCAGGACCTTCTCTCCCCCGTACCACACGAGGAGAGCGATTCCAAAGGAAGAAAGCAGCTCCATCAAGGGCATGAAAACGGCGAACACCCGGATCTGCTTCATTCCTGCCAGGAAATATTCATGGTTGATGCCCTTGAATTGCCCCATCTGGTGATCTTCCCTGGCAAACAGCTTGATAATGCCCATTCCCGTGATGCGTTCCTGTAGAAAGGCATTCATCTTTGCCACCTTTGAACGCAGCTCCCTGAACGCCTCCCTGGCGAGATAGCTGAAGAGCAGGCCCAGGCCGAAGATGGGAGGGATAAGAAGAAAGCACACCAGGGCGAGGCGCCAGTTGATGTAAAGGAGCACGGCAAGGATCCCCGAGAGGATGAAGATATCCTTGAACACGGTGATAAACACGGACTTGAACATCTCGTTTAGATTCTCCACGTCGTTGGTAACCCTCGTCACCAGGCGCCCCACGGGATGGCGATCAAAGAAGCTGACTGCCTGGGATTGCATCTTCTGAAAGAGGGCCAGGCGGATGTCCTGCATTATGTTCTGCCCCGCCCTCTCCAGGAAATAGAACTCCCCGTAGCCCAGACCCAGAGAAAGCAAGAGTATGGAGAAGAGCAAGAGCCCTATGGCAGCAACCCCCCGGAGGTCCCTTCCCCTTATCCTGATTATCTCTTGGGGTCTGAGCCTCCTCAACTCATGGGTGGAGATTGCAAACAAGCCCCCTTCCATCTCCAGGACGGAGAGGGAACGGTCCCCTTCCCTTCTCCCCAGGGCGGCAGGCTCCTGCTCCAGGACATAGTAACGCTCCTTTGAAATCAACCCTTCTTTCTTCAGGACGTGGAGATCCTCAGGATCCAGCTTCTTTATGTCTACCTGAGAGATCAGAAGGAAGGAACCATCCTTGCTCCCTGTCATGACCGGTGCCAGCCTCTTCAGGATCGCCTGAACCCTCTCCGTGCCCGGTCGGCTGGTATCGACCCGGTACCAGAAGGACAGGATATGCCTGTCTATTGCCACCTTGGAAAGGTAAGGGACTACCAGGTCCGCCAGGGTGACCACGACGCTCAACAGCACTGCGATCAATATGATCTTCCCGTAGGGCAGCGCATACCCCTCCAGCCTCCGCAGGAGCCTCAGGTTGTACGCCCTGCCGAGCTGACCCTCCTCCATGTATCCGTATTCACCACGCATTTCCTTCGCCTCAATCCGTCAATCCCGGTCGGACACTTCTATCCCCAATTCCTGTGCCAGGACCTGTCTCCGGTAGATCCTCCTGTATTCCGTGCCTTTTTCCAGCAGCGTCCTGTGGTCACCTGCCTCTACCAGCCGGCCGTCCTTCAGCACCAGGATCCTGTCGGCCCTTTCGATGGTAGGAACCCTGTGTGAGACTACCAGGGTTGTCTTCTCCTTTCGCAATTGAAGAATTTTTTTCAAGATCCTTGCCTCTGTGGAGGTGTCCACCATGGAAAAGGCATCATCCAGGATCAGTATGGGAGGATCCGTAACCAGGGCACGAGCTATTGTCAGGCGCTGCCTTTGCCCACCTGAGAGTGTGATGCCACGCTCCCCCAGGATCGAGTCAAGCGCATTCTCAAGGGCCAAGACCTCCTCGCGGATCTGAGCCGTTTCCAGGGTCTCCAGTAGCTGCTCCTGTGATACGTCCTCTCGACCGAACACCACGTTGTTGCGGATGGTGTCCGAGAACAGGATGGCCTCCTGGGTTACAAATCCGATATTCTCCCTGAGGACCTTCAGAGGGATGTCGTGGGCATCCGTGCCGTCGATGAACACGGTTCCCCTAGGTACCTCCAGGAGGCGGGGAATTCCCTGTAACAAGGTGGACTTGCCGGAGCCTACCGTACCTGCCAGGGCCACGGTCTCTCCCTCTTCTATCGCGACATTTATGTCCCTGAGGGCATAAACCGATTGCCCGGGATACTTGAAACTGAGGCCCTTGATTTCTATTTTACCTTTTAGCCTTACATTGCCAGGGCCAGGAGGATTAAGCACCTCGGGTCTTTCATGCAGCACCCGGTTTATCCTCCTCATGGATGCCGCACCCCTCTGAATCAGGGTAGTGACCCAGCCGATGGCCATCATGGGCCACACCAGGAGGTTGAGGTAGCTTATGAAGGCCACGAAGTCTCCCG
>JAFDIC010000122.1 GCA_019308525.1 Deltaproteobacteria bacterium | reverse complement strand
GGGCAGAAAGAGCGTTATTGCAAAAGGTCTACGGCCAGAGCGAAGCGGCATCATCTTCCCGGATACATCTGGCAGGTCACTCATCAATCCTTAGGCAGTCCCTATCGGGCCTCTTTGGCAGGCGAAACCGCGGCTCATCTGCCGATTATGTGAAATATGATAATGAGAGGTTTGACAATCCTTGCCACAATTGTCAGGATGAAACGGACGGGGCGGAACCCGTGCCTCCAAAACCACCGAGTCAGGGTTTGAGGGGCATGCTTCCGCATGACCTCAGCCTTTTCATTGTCCTTTGGAGTGAGTCAAACTATGTTGCGGTCCAAAAAATGAGTTTTGCAAAGGTCTCGCGCAGAAAGCGGCGGCTGGTCCCCCTTTTGCGTAATTTGTCAATACTTTTTCGCAAAATATCATTGCCTGGATCCTCAAAAACCCTAGAATGAGGCATGTCGAGGGGGACCACCCTCAATCCTCGAAGGAGGGCTGCTATGATGAGGCTTCTCACCAGAAGCCTGTTCCGCAGGCTGCATTCGGCATTTTTCGTTGTGGGCCTTTCCGGATTCTTTGTCTTTCCCTCCGCAGGGATAGCGTGGAGTCAGTCTCAGGAGCCTAGGAACCGACCTTTGAAAAGGGCCAATGCAGCAATGAGGGATGGATTTCAGCATAAAGGGCCCTTCAGCGTGATAACGGTTGGGACCGGAGCACCGCGCTATAGCCCGGAAAGGTCAGGGCCATGCGCCCTTGTCCATTACAGGAGGCATTACTTCCTCGTGGACATGGGAAACGGGACCCAGGCACGTTTGCACGAGGCGAACATTCGAGTTGGAGACCTCGAGGCCTTTCTCTTCACCCACTTCCATCTGGACCATTCCGAAGAATTCATTCCCTTGCTCATCAATGCCTGGCTCCAGGGGCAGGACAACCTGAAAATCATTGGGCCCCCAGGCGTCAAGGAGTACCATGCCTTCCTTCTCAGTTTTTACAAGGAAGACATAGCCTACCGTGCACGAAGAACGGGCCGTCCCGTGGAAAAGATCACGGACATCGAGATCAAAGAACTCACCGGGGAAAATGCATTTGAACTGAACGGGGTGTCTGTTCGCACCACCGAAGTCCCCCATACAATCTACACCCTCGCCTACCGGTTTGATGCTGGCGGAAAATCCATTGTGATATCAGGGGACCTCACCTATTCGGAAAACCTTATCCAATTGGCCAGGGCCGCCGACGTGGTGGTCATGGATTCAGGGGGTTACATTCGAGCGAAGCAGAAGCAGGGCGCGCCTCAGAGGAAAGGGCCTCCTCGAAGGTCGGGAGGGGGAAACAAGGGACGGATGAAGGCGCATCCCTCTTCGAAGGATGTTGCCACCATGCCCTCAAAGGCCAGGGTCAAGAAACTGGTGCTCACGCATTTTGCCCCCGGAGTCATCGACAGGGAGGCAACCTCCCGCGTCATAGGAGAAATCTTCAAGGGGGAAGTCCTCTTCGGCGAGGACTTGATGGAAGTGGTCCCCTAGAGCTTCCTTCCACCCACCAGATCAACCACTGGAGGAGGGCCATGGAATCCAGCAATAAGAAAAGGCTTCTGGTCACGGCTTTCGCCTTTGCCTTCCTTTTGGAGATACTCGCTCAATGCCCTTCTTTTGCAAGGGCCTCGGCTCACAGAACCGGCAAGGTCCTGTTTGTGAATGCCCGAATCGAGGCCCCCGGAGACGGTTTGTCTTGGGACAGGGCGCTGAGATCCCTCAAGAAGGCCCTCGATGTCGCCCAGGAGGGTGACAGCATATGGGTGGCCAAGGGGACATACAGGCCTACGGAGACCGGGGACCGCACCGCGAGCTTTGTTTTGAAAAGGGGCGTTGAGGTGTATGGAGGTTTCTCGGGCAGGGAAAAGACCCTTGATGAAAGGGATTGGAAAAAATGCAAGACCATCCTCTCCGGAGACATTGGCCGGCGAAACCATGCCCTCGACAACTCTTTCCATGTTGTCACGGGCGCTGACAGGGCTGTCCTCGACGGTTTCGTCATCACCGGGGGGTGCAGCCTCAACGCCCTTCCTGGCGCAAGGGGACCTGCGAGCAGGGCTCCCGGGATACGGCAACAAAGGCAAGGAGCCCGTGAGGGCGGGAGGCCCCCCATACATATCACGCCTGAAATCATCCTGAGGGGTCCCAGCCGGGCTGACGGGGCCGGGATGATCAATTACCAAGCATCACCCATGGTGCGGAATTGCATCTTCAAGGACAACCGGGCCAAAAAGGGGGGCGGCGTCTACAACATGGTGACCAGGACATTTCCGCCCCCCAGATCCCCCCGCTTTGAACTCATGTTCATCAACTGCGTCTTTGAAAACAACTTCGCCCAGGTCCGAGGCGGGGGGGTTGCGAACGACCTGGGAACCAACCCCATCTTTCTCAATTGCATTTTCAGGAGCAACGAGACCAGGGAAAAGGGAGGCGGGATGTACAACGACTTTGCCTCTTCCCCCATCATCATCAACAGCCTCTTTGTCCGGAATTCTGCCGACACCGCCGCTGCCATGGGAAATGATGGAGGCTCGGCCCCGGTAGTCTACTACACGACCTTTACTGAGAATAGAGCTTTAACAACGGGTCCCAGCATTTACCTCGGGACCGGTCCTTCCAATGATGCCGTCGTTCTCCACTCTATCATATGGGGGAACGAGTGTGACTGGGGGGCGCCAGGGATATACACATGGCATGACAACAATCCCAAGGTCATGCATTCCATCGTGGAAGGAGGTTTCCACGGGAAAGACAATCGCGCCTCGGATCCCGAACTTGGGCCTGAGGAGGCTTCAGTATTGGATGCGGGATGGAAACCGGGATCAGTGCGGTTCTCTGAAGAGCACCTGGAAGGCCTCCTCGCCCTGTTGAAGCCCCATGTCAGAGAAAAGAAGGGTCCACCTCCCAGGGGCGCGATGGGGCCGAGAATGGCCCCCATCCCCTCTTCGGATCGCGTGGTTTACGTGGACGGGAAAAGGGTCCATTCGGGTGACGGAAAGACCTGGGATACGGCTTACAGGTCACTGACCGCGGCGTTGAAAGATGCGGCCAAGGACGGGGCTCAGGTGTTTGTGGCAGCGGGGACCTACAAGCCATCAAAAGAGGGTCGGTCGGCCTCCTTTGAACTGGCACCTGGAGTCCGTGTTTTTGGTGGTTTCTCCGGGACGGAGAGGTCTCTCCGAGAAAGGTCCCCTGAGAAGAACTCCACCATTCTTTCGGGCGACATTGGGCGCCCCGATTACAGGATGGACAACAGCTACCATGTCGTTGTCGGGGCTGACGGCGCTCTTATTGATGGATTCACCATAACCGGGGGGTTTGCCGATGGTCTGGCCTTTGAGAGCCATGGGGGAGGAATGATCAACTATCGGAGGGCCCCTCAGGGGCCACCCAGGGGACCCCGCACGGGGTTCTCCACGGAAGTCCGCAACTGCCGCTTTGTAGAGAACTATGCCAGGGACGGAGGGGCCGTGTACAGCTACGATCGGGGGAACCCCAGGTTTGTGAATTGTCTCTTTGAGAACAACTGGGCCGACTATGGGGGGGCGGTCCTGGACAGAGTGGGGGTTCAGGGCAAATATGAGGGTTGCCTTTTCAAGGACAACAGGGCGCAGTGGGCCGGGGGGGCCATCTATCTCGACTATGGATCCCGACCCGAGTTTACCGACTGCGCCTTTATTGGTAACAGGGTGTCAGCAGGGCACGGAGGTGCGGTCTTTACGGCCAGCCGCGCCTCCCAGCTCGAAAATACGGTAGCCACATTCCGAAGGTGCCGCTTCGAAGGAAACGCCGCGGAGGGCGATGGCGGTGGCGCAGCCTTTACGGATCATTCCATTGCCGGGTTGGAACGCTGCGAGATATCCCGGAACAGGTCGGGCAGAAACGGGGGCGGAATCGCCGTCACCGGAGGATCAGAGGTCCGCCGGATCGATGTCACCTTTTCGGGAAATCGCGCCCGGGGGCAAAGTGACGACCTCTTCGAGGATCCTGGCCCTCCCAAGTGATTGGGAAAAAGGCGGAATCTCTTGATGCTGATGGCATAACCTTTTGTGCAGAGGAATGGAGACCTTTGCAAGACCCGTTTTATGGACGGCAACACGGTTGCCTCGCTCTAAAACATAATGAAAAACGCTGAGGTGTTGGATGGACGGGTTCCCCCCGTCCGTTTCAGCCTGGCAATTCCGTGAGAGATTTTCAAAGGTCTCGGGTTGGCGCCCGCGAACCCCGCTGCCTAGCCATGCAGCGATCAGGGTGGCGGCCTAGATATTGACGTATACACGGTTAGATGTCATGCTTTTAGACGCCCGCTAAGGACGACCAGGAGGTCGTCCCTCCAGGATGATGGAACGTTTTGGCCCCGTGGCTTCTCTTGGGGCACAAATGGCAATAGAGGCCTCCTGGCCCTGTTTTAGGGCTGGGGCGACTGTTGACACTGACGCCTTTGCTCAAGAAATGGCCCAAGCGATCGGAAAGGGGATGAGACCCGTCGACATCCCTGAGGAATGCGCCGAGGGAGTGGACATCATCCTGCCAGCCACATCGTCCCTGCATCCTGACGTCCAACCGGAATGGCTTGCACCAGGCGTCCGTGTGAGCTGCATGAAATCCCAGGAAATCGATAGATCTGTCCTTGAGCGCTGCCACTGGGTGGCTATCCACACCAAGCTTCACCATAAACGGTTCGGCCACATCTTGCCCGGCACCCTTTATATCCCCCAAGAACACGCAGAAGGCTGGTGGAAGGACGATGACCTAGGACCGGAAGGCTTCACGGACCTGACCGAAGTCATCTCAGGCAGGGCCTCAGGTCGAGCCAAGGAAGTCGAAGTGACCTGCTTTGCGAACAACATCGGTCCTGGGGCTTCAATTCGCGGCCCTTTGGAGGCTGATTCTGGTAAAGGCCAGGGAAGCGTGCCCATGATCCACCTGCCCTCGGAATGGTTCACGCAAGACGTCCACCCTTGAAGCCGACGGACTGTCAGGGCGAATGTTTCCTGTTGACTTGACGGGGAACTGGGTTATAGTTTTCGCGTTTAGGCAACCTTTTCTGTGTGAGCCTATATGGATACCCCATCCATCCTTGTCGCTGGAGCGAGCGGCAACCTCGGTAGCCGCATCGTAAGAGCACTGGTTGACCGCGGTGCTCAAGTCAGGGCACTCGTTCGCCCTACGACTGCCACTGAGAAGACTCAGCGCTTAGAGGAACTTGGGGCGGAAATGGTCACTATGGAGCTGAGCAGTATCGAAGAATTGTCTGCTGCCTGCTCCGGTGTATCTTGCGTGGTTTCTGCCCTCTCTCCGGCCTGCGGGAGGTGAGCGTAGAAAGACAAAGGATTCTGTTGGAAGGCGCGATCAAGGCAGGCGTGCCTCGGTTCATTCCCTCCGACTTCTCCATTGACTTCACGAAATTTCCGCCAGGGGAGAATCGCAATCTTGACCTTCGCAGCGAATTCCACGAGTACCTGGATCGCGCCCCCATTTCTGCAACCACGATCTTTAACGGCGCCTTTGCCGACATGCTCACAGGTCAAATGCCCCTCATCCTTTTCAAACCCAGGCTGGTTGTCTGTTGGGGAAATGCGGCCAGCGGATGGACTTCATAACCATGGACGACACGGCCTCCTTCACTGCACTGGCAGCCCTTGATCCTGCTACACCTCGCTTTCTCAGGATCGCAGGCGATCAACTCAGTGCCCGGGAGATAGTCGCCCTTGTGAGCGAAATGACGGGGAAGAAATATCGCCTGTTCCGCCCTGGGAGGCTGGGAACGCTGGGTATGCTCATCAAGGTAGCACGGTATCCTTGCGCCAGGCAAGAACGAGCGCTACCCGGCGTGGCAGGGCATGCAGTACATGCGTAATATGTTCGATGGAAGGGCCAAGCTGCACCCACTTGACAACGATCGCTATCCCCAGATCCAGTGGACCACCGTGCGAGACGTCCTCTCCGCCCACCTCGGGGAAGTTCATTCATAAATAACTGTCCCGGAGCCCCCTCTCTTTCCCTTGATATCCTTAGTCTCCTCCTTGAGGATCAAAACCTGTCGTAGTGTCAAGCGGTTCAATCAGTTCAGTCGAAAAGACTCTTTTTAGTCGCCATTCGGAGCTTGGCTTCCTTTGCCGTTCCGTCCTTTGTAGGTATGCCAGGGCGGATTTACGTCTTTTCCACTCATATCTATCGGATCGTCGCCACCTACCATCCTTATGGGATTAGGTCCATCAGCAGTGCCTTTATTCAGATCCACAGTCACCTGGAGGAGTCATCGAGAGTCTCCGGTGGAGGAACTTTCTATACTCTGCGCCGCATTGTTCTCCCCTTGGTAGTTCCGGGTATCGTTTCAGGCTGATACTAATGGCCAGCATGTTCCTTCGGGAACTAACGCTTTCAGAGTGGTGCTTTCCAGACCAGGTACGGAGGTCCTGGCCGTTCAGATCCTTCGATTTGCTGAAGACGGCCTATGGGGGCAGCTGTCCGGCCTGGGAATAATGATGATCTTCATTTCCACTCCACCACAATAGTGGTGATAGCTTCCTTGATCGGGGCAAAGTTCACCAAGGTGGAACAAATCAATCAGTAAAGTGGAGAGGTGAAGACTGGGGCTCCCCTGGAGAATGGACGTTCTTTGCCCGGGGAAGCATTCAAGCTGACCGCGTAGAGTTTTTCCGCCACAGGTGCAGCCATCTGCTCCTCTGTCAGGACACAAAATTTTGCGCACGGATGCCCTGTCTCTTCTGCATCCCTCCCCTTCCGGGTCTTTGATGGGAGATCGCCATTTTTGCTTTATCATTTTTCTCGTCATGAGAAATCCTTTCCAATAGCTTCATAGAGGGCGGCCCCGGTCAGGAGGCGCGTAGAATCAAGCGTCGGCAGGGGACAATCTTCTGGATCTACGACAAGGGGGAGCTTCGTGCATCCTAGCACCACAGCATCACATCCCTTACCCTTAAGATTCTCAATCACTCCGTTGAGATAGAGGCGGGATTCCTCTCGGAAGACACCGTTGAGCAGCTCTTTGAAAATCACTTGGTCGATCCTTTCCCGGTCCTCTTCATCGGGGATGCTGTATGGCCTATTCAGATTCCCAGGTCCCACCCTGTGAGGATGGTCTTCAGTGCGATCCGGATCACCCTATTGAGACATATGCCCGGGGTTAATCAATCCATGGTTCTGGCCGAATGGCTTTTTTGAAAGCCAATCTTGGAACCCCAGGCAGTGATATCGCTGGATTACGTCCAAGCAGCAACATTTTTCGTAAATTCTTACCCTTTGAAGGCCCTCTCCGGCTAAAACGCCTCTATTTCTCCAACACCGCACCGCCGTCACCAATTTTGCCTATACCGTATGTTGTGGTCCGTTTGTTTCTCTTGACACCAGCTAATATTCCTGCTTACTTTTCCTGACAAAAGCGAATTCCTATCCGTCGTATCCGTTGCCGGATCCTCCCGGAAATACCTGACAAATAACCCTCCTTCCATTCGACAAACATGAACACTTCCTCCGATTCAGCATATTCGTATTGAATTTCAAAATGGCTCGCAGGCTGAAATCCGAAGTGGGTCTGCCGCGACAAAGAGCTTGTTGATAATATCAAGTCTCTGCCAAGCGGCACACTTGGTCATCGTTGTGATGACGGACGAACATACCGTCGGGGGACCCTTTATTGGGCTATCCTGCTGGTTTTTTTGATCAAATGACTCATGGGATAGGGCAACCAAAGATCTTTTTTCCTCGATAAAGCATATTGCGTGAAATGTCGCTATTTTTTCGCCAAAAGTCATTTACAGAGCATCTGGTCAGTGATAAAGACCCCTAATCTGGTGTCCAAGGTCCAAGCGGTTTCGGATTTTCGGTTGCGGATTCTCGATTAATGCGGCCCTTTAGAAAAAGGCGGATGGGTTGACGGGTTTCCCATTCAACAGATATTGCGTTTTTACAGAACAGAGTACCGGGTCAAATACGAGAGAATTAATCAGCAGATCGAAACCCCTCTTACGGGCTGTTCAGTAAACGCTATTATGGCTAAATGGACAAGATATAGGGGAAAAAGGGTTCAGCAGGAAACATCGGGGGGTTTTGCATCGACGATATTTGCCTTGATTCTCTGTTGTTTTTTTGTCTCCGGGTTCACCGGGTTGATCTACGAGATCCTCTGGACAAGGATGATCGTGAAGATTATCGGTGGCGCCCCTTTTGCAGTAAGCATTATTTTAACAGTTTTTATGGGTGGTCTTGGATTAGGAAGTTATCTGGCGTCCAGGACCATCGATCGCGTCAAGGAGCCCCTGAAGCTTATCAAAATCTACGGCATCCTGGAATTGATGATAGGTGCCTATGGCCTGATTCTTCCATCACTCTTGATCCTGTACAGGCCCCTCTACGCATGGATTTACAATCATCTCTTCAGCTACTTCCTGGGCTATAACCTGATAACCTTCGTAGGATGCTCTCTTCTCCTCATCTTACCGGTAACCTGCATGGGCGCCACCCTGCCTGTTTTGAGTCGCTTTTTTATCACCACGATTTCCCAAGTAGGTACCCATGTGGGTCGGCTTTATGGACTCAACACAATCGGTGCGGCCGCAGGCTCTCTTTTGTGCGGATTCTGGCTCATCATCAATCTGGGGGTCTGGGGGTCATTGATCTTCGCCGTCATCCTAAATAGCATCATCGGCCTGTTTTGCGTCTACCTGAGCTATCATTTAAGCCGCAAGGGAATAGCTCCCGAAATCATGACCGAAGCTGCAGTACGGACAAGGGAAAAAGCCATTCCTGAGGTAGCGGTTCCTGAAGACGAAAGTGTTTATCGCTTATATGCCCTGATAATCTTCGGGGTTTCCGGGTTCTGTGCCATGGCCTACGAAGTAATATGGACCAAGCTGATGGGATTGATTGTCGGGCCTACGACCTATTCCTTTACCATTGTCCTCGTGACATTCATTACTGGCCTGGCCCTGGGGAGTCTATTTTTCGGTTGGTTGGGGGACAAGTCTAAGAACGTGTTAGGGTTACTATTGATCACGCAAATCACAGCGGCTCTATTCGCGCTGCTGTTGAGCCAAGTCATGGGAAACAGCCAGATCTTTTTCGCCAAGCTCATCTACCATTTCAAGGATCATTTTGCCCGGCTATCCCTTGTAAAAGCAATCTTTGTGTTCACCTCCATGTTCTTCCCGACCTTCTGTCTTGGCGCCACCTTTCCCCTGGTGGGTAAAATCTACACCCGGTCCCTTTCACAGACGGGAAGATCCATAGGATTTGCCTATGCTATCAATTCGGTCGGTTCGGTATTGGGGGCCTTTTGTGCCGGTTTTTTGCTTATACCCTTACTGGGCAAAGAGCAAAGTTTGAGCCTGATTGTAGCCCTTCAACTTCTGACGACTCTATTCATAGGCCTTCATAGACACTGGAAAATAAGGGAGCGCGTTTCAAGATGGATCCCTTTAGTATTGCCTGTAATGTTTGGCTTGGTGTTGGTTTTCTTCTATCCCCACTGGGATCGTAAGATGCTTGCTCGAGGCATATATCATCGATTTAACCAAGCCAGGATCGAGAATATGAGCTGGTTTGAGACCC
>JAFDIC010000121.1 GCA_019308525.1 Deltaproteobacteria bacterium | reverse complement strand
TCGTGGCTGTTTTGTGGAAATAGTTCTCAGATTCGAGACCAGATTGAATTTAGGGGAGGTTAAGAACAGATGAAGAGTATGAGAGACTTTATTGAGCAGGCTGAGGCGGAAGGGATGCTTCACAGGATCGAGGCGGAGGTTGACTGGGACCTGGAGCTGTCCCATATTGCAAAGCTCAATGAGGAAAGGCAGGGCCCTGCACTGCTGTTCGAAAACGTCAGGGGTTACGAAACACCTGTCATTACGAGTGTGTGTACCACGACCCAGAGATTGGCCCTGATCCTTGGTGCCCCCAGGGACTCCACCCTGACGGACCTCATGAGATTATGGGTGCAGAAGAATGAAACCAAGATACCTCCCAAATGGGTGGATACCGGGCCATGTAAAGAGAACATTATGGTGGGAGACGATGTCGACCTTTTCCAGTTCCCCGCGCCCAAATTCTATCCACTGGATGGTGGGAGGTACTTTGGAACCGCTCATTTTGTTGTAACAAAAGATCCTGAGACCGGGTGGGTCAACCTGGGGACCTATCGCCTTCAGCTCTTGGACAAAAACCACCTGGGCACCCAGTTCATAAGGGGAAAACACTCGGACATAATGCTGAAGAAATACCAGGCCATGGGTGAACCAATGCCGGTATGTGCCGTCATTGGGTGTGACCCGCTGCTGTTTCTTATGGGGGCGGCAAGGGTTTCGGCATTCGATTCAGAATATGACCTGGCAGGTTCAATCCGTGGCGAGCCCATAGAGGTTGTCAAGGCGGAAACCAGTGATCTTCCCGTTCCTGCCACGGCGGAGATCGTGGTTGAAGGGGAAGTGGATGCGGAAAAGTTCATGGATGAAGGACCTTTCGGTGAATACACGGGGTATTACTCCGGGGTGGGCACGGACCCTCGCAACTATATAGACGTGAAATGTGTTACCTACCGGAACAACCCCATTTTTTGGGGGACCACCGTGGGAAGAGCGGTTACCGATACTCACATGACCATGGCCCTTACGTACGGCTCAACGCTTTGGCAGCAATTGGAGGCCATGAAGATCCCCGGAATAAAGGCCGTATACTGCCCCCCTGAGGGGTCAGGCAGGATGCTTGCCATCATATCGGTAAAGCAGATGTATCCAGGTCACGCAAATCAGGTACTCACAGCGGCCATATCCACGGAGATGGGTGCCTACGGGCTAAAGACCGTCATCGTTGTGGACGATGACATAGACCCCTGGGACTTACCCAGGGTGTTGTGGGCCTTGAGTTTCAGGTTCCAGCCCAATCGCTCACAGGTAATAAAGAGAGGAAGGTCGACACCGCTGGACCCATCCCTGCCTATCGGTCAAAGAGACATTACAGGAAGGCTTCTTCTTGACGCTACCATTCCCTATGA
The DNA here is from genome assembly GCA_019308525.1 of Deltaproteobacteria bacterium. The sequence goes on along the minus strand of JAFDIC010000121.1, from coordinate 8,295 downwards.
CTGGAAGGAAAAACCTGTTCCCGTAGAACTGGACAAAGATGTGGTCAAGAAGGTCGAACAAAGGTGGTCCGAGCTTGGACTGTAAGGATGTTGCGGCGGTTTTGGGGGGTAAATAGGAGGTCGTCGGGACGCCTGGCAATGACAATAACTTGACAATACCCCTTGGGGAATGAAAGGAGATGTTTCATGGTCGCCCCTGATATTCTGGACGGCAAAAGGATTCTCGTGGTGGATGACGAGCCGGATATACTGGATGTGTTGGAGGAGCTGTTATCCATGTGCCGTTTGGACAGGGCTTCCAGCTTCGAGGAGGCAAAGGTGCTCCTGGATTCCAGTGCCTACGACCTGGCCATCCTGGATATTATGGGCGTTGACGGTTACAAGCTCCTGGAAATGGCCCGAAACAAAGGGATAGTCACGGTAATGTTGACGGCCCATGCCTTTACCCCTGAGGATCTGGTCAAATCCATCAAGAAAGGGGCTGATTGTTACCTTCCCAAGGAGGAGATGGGGAACATTAAGTCCTTCCTGATCGATGTGATCAAGGCAAAAAAGGGAAAAAGGAGCCCTTGGAGTTCCTGGGAAGAGAGATTACCCTCTTCCTATTTTGAGAAAAGGTGGGGTGCGGCATGGGAGGACAAGGACAAGGAGTTCTGGGAAAGGTTCAGGGCCAGCATCAAGGCAAGAAGGTCTTAAGGAAGGACAAGTGAGCAGTTGCAAGGAACACCCTGATTGGGCCCCTTGGCTCAATGGTGTTCCAATTCCGAGTGAATATCTCCAGGAGGGGCATAATGGGCGTTGCAGTCATAGGGATGCTCGATGAAAGGGAAGCGGCGTTAAGGCTGATAAGCGAGCGAATAGAATCAAGGGGCCATAGACCCATTCTCATAGACATCAGCATTGGGACAGGCGCAGTCGAACCCACTTTGAAACCACAGATTACCTGTGAAGAGGTGGCAAAGGCCGGAGGCATAACAAGAGATCAAATAGATGAAATTCTCTTGAAAGACCGGAACAGGGTGACTTCTGCAATGGCCGATGGCCTGGGATGCAAGTTGCTGGAACTTCACGGGAAGGGGGAGCTGAAAGGGGTCATTGCAGTGGGCGGCATGACGGGCACGTTCATCTCCCTTTCGGCAATGAAGCCTTTACCCTTCGGCCTGCCTAAATTAATGATCTCGAGCGTGGCGGCCATGCCGGCCTACGCAAAGAAACTGTCGGAATTCTTTGGGGTCAGGGACATCACGGTAATGCACAGTGTTGTTGATACGGTAGGGCTGAACCCTCTAGTGAAAAACCTCATGCTGAATGGGGCAGGTGCCATTTGCGGCATGGTTGAGGAATACGGGCAGGCAAAAAGACAAGAAAAACCTTCCATTGCGATCACTGAGTTCGGCTTCTGTGATAAGGGTGCCCATTATGTCAGGGAGCTGCTGGAAGGAGAATACGACGTCATATCTTTCCATGCTACCGGATTGGGTGAAAAGGCAGCGGTGGACCTGGTCGGGCAGGGCCTGTTCGAAGCCTTCATTGATCTGGTTCCGGCCGGGTTCAGCGAGTACCTCCTGGGCGGAAACCGGGCTGCCGGGCCAGATCGGCTTGATGCAGGATGCAAGGTGAGAAAGCCTTACATCCTCAGCCCCTGCGGATTTGACATGATTAGTTGTGGGCCGATTCAAAGGAAGGACGGCGGAGACGAGCTTTGGGTCTCACGAAAATTGGCGGAAAGAAAACTCCTGGTTCAGGATGAAATGAGGGTGCAGGCGAGAACAAGCCCTGAGGAAGCACGTGAAATTGCAAGGGCAGTTGCCGAAAGGCTCAACAGGCACGAGGACAAGAGGCGGGTAAAGTTCGTGATCCCTTTGAAGGGCTTTTCTTCTTTGAGTGTAGAAGAAGGAGCCCTTTATGACCCTGGTTCAGATAAGGCCTTCATTGAAGAGCTGAAAGGGACACTGGACCGGGAAATCCAGGTAATAGAAGTGGATTCCCACATAAATACGAGGGAATTTGCTTCCGCAGTTGTAGATGCACTCAAACAGGCAATGGAGATGTAGCTTAAAGGGCAACCTCTTACCACCAACCATCCGACCCAATGGTTAGGGAGAGAGGAAGGCTCAAGAATTGGAAACGGGCCGTCTATGTATTAGGTTTTCTTGTTTATCTTATCCTTCAGAAAAGGAGCGCACTTGAAGGTGACTACTCTCCTGGCGCCGAGGACCAGGTCATTTCCGGTGGAAGGGTTCCTTCCCCTGCGTTCGCTCTTGTCTTTTACGGAAAACTTCCCGAATCTGCTGATCAGCACGCTTTCGCCTGATTCAAGATTTTTCTTGATGATTTCAAAAAGCGTTTCGACCAGCTTCTTAGACCTGAGCTTCGTATGGCCACATCGGATATTGACGCTTTCAACAAGACGCTCCTTTGTTAAGGTCATTTGGCCCCTCCTCTGATGGTTAGCTTCACAACGATGATGCCCTGGAAAAAACAGCCTACGATACTCCTTGTCAAGGCAGGGCGAACCTTGAAAACCATAAAGAGTTTCCCGGAAGAACAGCGCAGCGAGCCGAGGAATACGCAAAACCCGCCGTGTTTGTTAGGTTGAAGAGGTTCAAAAAATATTTGACATTGGCCAGGTCATAACCGAAAAATTACCCTTTGAACCCGCTGGCATCTCTCCATTCCCTGAAGGGAGGAGTTTGTGGCTTTTGCACGGCCTTTGGGCCAAACACCAAGAAGGAAGCTTGGCCATACATGTTCAGGCCCTTTTCTCCAAGAGAGACGATAAGCTTGCTTGTACCAGGGGGGATCCCGCATGCAGGGCATAAAATCGGGGTATTCTTATCAGATCAATAGGGCCAGGTCAAACTATTATTCAAAATTGACACAAAATAAAGGCAAATATATCTATAGAATCTCTTGAAAGCCTGCACAAGAAAAGATATTTCCTCATGCTGGGAATAAGAATAGGGTCTACTTTCAAGGAGGGAAATGAAACCGATGAAAAGACAACTTAACATAAAACTCAATATTTTGGTAATGTTTGGCATGTTTTTTGTTGTATTTTGCCTATGGGGGAACCTGGCCTTTTCCGAGGATGATGTCCAAGAGGCAACAGAGCTTTTTGAGTCGGGAAGAAATAAACAGGCCGTAAAGCACCTTGAAAGAATCGTCAAGAAAGATCCATTAAACTATGAAGTTTTGTTGCTCTTGGCAGAAGGATACACTCAAATCAACAAATACAAAAAGGCCATCGAGACATATCAGAAGGCTCTAAGAATCAAACCAGGAGAATCGAAGGCATTGATGGGCTTGGGTATCAGCTACGGGAAAATGGGTATGCCGTTCGAGGCTATCGAGGTTTTTGAGAAACTGGTCGAGGCCGAGCCGAACAATGCAGAGGCCCATTTCTACCTGGGTGCTGCGTACGAAAGGATAAGGAGCATTAACAAGGCATGGGAGCAGTACAAGATTCTCAAGGGTTTGGACAAGAACCTTGCCGACAAGCTCTACAAGATTATCTTCTGGTGAGAGGAGGACACCACACCAGCGCCCGTGGTCAAGCTGTCGCGGCAAAGCAGGGTCTTGATGGGTTGTGCTCAATCCGCAGGCGATTCCAGTTCACCCAGAACAGCCCTTCGAACCCAATCCAGCGCCTGGACAATAATCCACCTGCGGAAGTAATTGGAGTCCTTGAAGGGGCGGACCTGTCTAGATATCCTGAGACTTCCGGGACCGGAAACAGCGACGAATGTTGAGTTGTTACCAAAGGGCCCCAGGAGCGCTAACCCAACTCCCGAAGGAGGGGCAATAGACCTTGCCGCTTGCGTGAGAATCTCTTCGGGATTTTGCAGGTTGGCGGGGTCTGGGGGGGTGAGATCAAGGCCACGCAAGGCAGCGCGAATATCAGAAAAACACAAATTCCCGAAAAGCAGGTCGGAGAAGCCTGCTTCTGACAGTTCACGGCCCAGGAGCCCACCTGTGACGGTATCAACGATCCCTAGTTTGAGCCCTTTGGCGGAGAGCAGGCGACCGAGCACCTCGACAAGAGTCTCCCGGCCTGTGCCGTAAACGGCTATCCCCAGGCGTTGCCTGATTTCTTCCTCCATTGAGGCAATCATCGCATCTGCCTCGGCGGCCGTGCATCCTTTGGCGGTAATCCGAACATCGGTTTGCCCTGCATGGGCCGCCAAACCTATTGTCGGGTTCTCTGAGCCCATAAGATCACTGATTACCCTGTCCACGTTACTTTCACCGACCGCGCAAGTCCTGAGAATCTTGACCTTTGTAAACCTTGCACCTCCCATCCTTTCTGCAAGCAGGGGAACGACCCTGCGTTCCATCATGTATTGGAGTTCCCTGGGTACACCTGGTAATGCAATGACTATGCCCCTTCCGGATACGTCTTCGCTCAGGAAGCATGGTGCTGTGCCTGCCGGGTTGGGCAGGGGGATCGCACCCTCGGGGATAAAAGCTTGGCGTTTGTTGTTCTCCGACATTTTCTTGCCGAAAGAGCGGAATTTCTCGGCAATCTGTCTTTCAAGTTCAATGCTATAAACCAGTTTTCGGCCGGTTGCCTTGGCAATTGCAGGGCGTGTGACATCGTCAAGGGTAGGTCCCAGACCTCCAGAGGTGATCACGATGTCCGAGCGATCAAGGGCGATGTTTATGACTTGGGTTATCCTGGCTTCGTTATCACCCACTGTGGTCTTGTACAGGACGTCCAGTCCGATATCGCGCAAAGATGTTGCGAGGAACCTTGCATTTGTGTCCACAAGTTCTCCCAGCAACAGTTCCGTCCCCACGATCACAAGTTCTACATGCATCCAAACAACCCCCCTGAATCCCAGGGTGGATTTCCCAGGCACCGGGTACAAAGCCTTGAAAGTAAGGGAAAAATACTGGGAATAAGTTATCAATATTGAGCTAAACTGCTTTTTTCTTGACTTGCAGCCCTCTTATTATAGTATTTATACATGCACTGACCGGATGCTTCAAGAAAGAACAGGGGCAATGACGAGACACGGAGAAAAAATATGTGGCATAGGCATTTCGGATTTCATCGTCCAGATGGAGGAGTTTCATGGATACCGCTCTCCAGGTCTATTGCTTGGGGGAATAATGATAGACAAGGTTCTTAATGATCTTGGACAGACTCCCTACCTCAACATAGTCACTGAAACCGTGGTTTGCCTGCCCGACGCAGTGCAGATGCTGACGCCTTGCACTATCGGAAACGGGTTCTTACAGGTGCTCGACTGGGGAAAGTTCGCATTGACCGGTTATGATCGTAAAAGCCTCGTCGGTGTGAGGGCCTGGATCAAGCAGGAAGCGCTCCAGGAGTATCCCCATATTCATGGCTGGTTTGAGAGGTCCAAGAGAGCAGGGGGTAAACCAAGATTTGAGGAGGTTGCAGGGGAAATCATTGAGAGAGGATCAACTATCGTAGGGACCAAGGGGGTGAGGCTCAAAAGGGCCTTGAAGGAGGCCGAACGTATTCCTACCGGGCTATGTTCTTCATGCGGTGAGTCCTATGCCCTGAGGCTTGGATCTGTCTGCCCCGCCTGTGGCGGACATGGATATTACGATTGACTCATAAGGGGCTGGCGAAAAGTGTTCCGATGACCACGACAAGAGGGCAATGAGTCTCCTGAAAAAAGTAAGCGTGAGGGATGGCGCCAGGAGGGAAAAACATGGCCTATACGGAGATGGACAGGTTGATGGATACACTGAACGGAGAACCACGTGATCGTGTCCCCATACTGCCCATGGTGTCTGGATGGTCGGCAACGAATTTTTCTGATCTGCCCGTATCAAGACTTGCCTTTGAACCCAAGCTGGTGGTGGAGGCCAAGATAAGGGCAAGGGAGGCAATGGGATATGATGCATTCTTTGCCTATGCCGAACCCTCCCCCATCTACGATGCCTTTGGGTGCAAGGTACACTTTCGTGACAAGGGACCGATCATGGATTCCCTGGACATAAGGGTCACCTCTGAAGAGGATCTTGAGAAGGTGCCTGTTCCGGATCCGGAAAAAGACGGCAGGCTGCCCCTTGTCCTGGAAATTGCCAGGGGACTAAGCCGCTATAGCAGGGGTGAAATTCCCGTACTGGGAGCTCTACCGGGCCCCTTCACCACAGCAGGTAACATTTTCGGAATTGAACAGACCCTGAGGATGACACATAGAACCCCCCTTTTGCTGGATTCAATCCTGGGCAGAATAAATGGGTTTTTGAAGGAGTACGGCAAGGCGCTCATCAAGAACGGGGTCCACGTGATGTTTATCCCTGAGCCATCCGCATCTGCAACCATGATCTCCCCCTTGATGTTCCGGAGGTTTGTGCTCCCGAGTTTGAAGGAACTTATTCGTACATTGGGTATTCCTTGTATGCTGCACATTTGTGGAGATACCTTCCCCCTGCTTGAGGCCATGGAGGAAAGCGGGGCCCGTATCGTGAGCCTTGACCAATGCATGGACCTGGCCATGGCCAAACAACGCCTCGGGGAGGGAACGGTTCTGGGAGGGAATGTAGATCCGGTTAACTCCTTGCTCCTGGGTGATGAAGAAAGCGTAAGAACGGACACCACCAGGTGTCTTCGTGTTGGAGGAAGGACTAGGTTTATCTTGATGACCGGATGCAGCGTCCCTTCGATGACCAGAAGAGAGAATTTGCAAACAATGATCGATACCGTGAAACAATACTACGAAACAAAGCGGTGAAAGGGAGGATGTCGCTATCTATTACGGCTGGGTGATATCAGGGGCCGGTCTTATCATTAGTCTGATGGGAATAGGAATCCGCTATTGTTTCGGCGTGTTTCTGGAGTCCATAGAGACGGAGTTTGGCCTGAGCAGGGGGGCCACATCCAGCATTTTTTCTCTCTATATGCTTTTGTGCCTTTTCCTCGCTGTTGCAGGGGGGTGGGCCCTGGACAAATATGGTCCAAGGAAAGTTGGTTTTTTTGTGGCCTCCTTCACGGGCATGAGCCTTGTTGCTACAAGCCAGATTCGGGAAGCCTGGCATTTGTTGCTGAGTTACAGCCTGCTTCTTTCTGTGGGCACCGGACCCATATACACACTTGCCAATTCCACCACGGCACGCTGGTTCAGGGAAAGGCGCGGCTTGGCCGTTGGCATCTCTTCTTCGGGGGGAGGCTTGGGGGTAATAGTGCTTTCACCTCTTGCCGCATATCTCATTTCCACCTATGATTGGCGCATGGCGTTCCTGGTACTAGGGATCATGGCCTGGCTCGTCATGGGTTCAACATCTCTTCTCCTGAAGAGGGACCCGCTCGATTTGGGCCTTTTGCCTGATGGAGAGGCGGCCGAATCGGGATCGGAGACTAGAAACGTCGGTGGCGGGAAAAAGATCATTGGGGGGCAATCCTTTAGCCAGGCGTTACGGATGAGCCAGCTTTGGTTCTTGAGCTTGACCTGGTTTTTCTTCTCTTTGAGCCTACACCTGGTCTTTGTTCATACGGTGCCCTATGCCATGAAGGCTGGGATCTCCGCGGTGGATGCTGCCCTTGTGATTGCCATCATCGGTGGTTCGAATATTCCCGGCAGAATACTCCTGGGGCATCTGTCAGACATGTGGGGAAGAAAAGCCATTGCCATCGGCTGCTCAATAATTCAAGGCGGATCATTGATATGGCTGATCTGGTCCAGGGAATTATGGATGTTCTACATTTTCGCCGTTGTCTTCGGGTTTCTCTGGGGAGGTTTCGGGGCCATATCTAGCGCGTTGACCGGAGATGTCTTCGGCACACAAAGCCTGGGATCGATCATGGGACTAATGTCAGCCTTTTGGGCGGTCGGGGCGGCTACCGGCCCCGCTGTAGCCGGGTATATATTCGATGCCTACAACAGCTATGCCCTTGCGTTTCTAACCGGTGCCCTTGCTCTGCTCGCTACGATTCCTCTTGTGGGGCTTCTGAGAAGGGTCAATGTGGCGGATGAGGGGCAGTAAAGGAGCATACAGGGAAAATGACGGGTGTCAGAAATCAAAGTTATTCATTGAACTATCGGTTTACTATGGCTATAATGCCATTTCCCGCGAGGGCAAATGGCCCGGGACCATATGCCAAAGGGAGAAAAGCTCCCTGGGTGTCCTGAACCTTTAGACGTAATGTTTTTGCTTGCTTTCAAACAGGGGAATAGATCTGATGATGAATGAACTGGAGAAGCGTTTCGGTACCCTTGCAGTGGAGAAGGGTTTCATCTCGAAAGAACAACTTCTTGAGGCGTTACGAATACAGGTGGAACAAGATTTGGATGGAAAGAGACGCAAGCCCATAGG
>JAFDIC010000120.1 GCA_019308525.1 Deltaproteobacteria bacterium | reverse complement strand
GGCACGGTGAGTGCGCCAAGGCCTGTCCCTACGGTGTCATTGAATTGAATCCTGAAAGGGACTACTTTGCCGGTGAAAGGGTGCCTTTCGATGACATCCGCATGGCCCGCGTGATGCACCCTCCTGGAAAGGCGTCCACGTGCAACTTATGCGTACACCGGATCGAACAGGGAAGGGAGCCTGCATGTGTTGAAGAATGTCCATCAAAGGTCATACTCTTTGGTGATCTGGATGATCCAAACAGTTCCATTCAGGAAAAACTCCACAGATCTGAGGGGCTGCTTGAGTCCGCAAGGACCGAGCCAAAGGTGTCCTATATTTGCCCAAATAGTACCTTGAAGCAGGTCGAGGAGAGGATAGCAGGAAATCCGCGAATGGAACTGCTATGAAACGGGCGTTGTCAAGGGCAAAATGCTCCGCAACACTTATTCCAATAGATAGTCGCTCGCCAGCAGGGGAAAGTTCCTGCGTGAGAATGGGCCCAACGGTAACTCGTCGGAGCGCAGGAACTTTCCGCTGCTGGCGAGCATCCATTGGCCCTCAACATAGATAATATGAAACGGGCTGCTCGTCCTTCTAAAAGGTTTTCTTGTTACTTCAGGTGTATACCACACCTTGGAGCAGCCCGTTTCATATTATCTAGTATGAAAGCAAGAACAGGCTTGCCACGATTTCCCACCTTGACTCCCTGGTCCGGGTCAGGGCCAGGGGATGGATGCTGCTCGTGGAGAGTCGCTTGGAGGCCTCGTGCACCTTGCAAGGCACCTCAGCGGCAGGGTTGATTCTCTCGGTCCGTTTTGTGGAGCCCTGAAGTATTGCGAGTTGATCGGGCAGGTCTGCCGCTCTCTGCTCTTTACCCCTGATGCCAGCTTTAAGAGTGGTATTGCCAAAGTTACCGGGAGGAATCGAAAAGGGGCTGTAAAGGATTTTGCCCTTGAATGAATTCTTTGCCTTTTCCAGGTCGTTACTGTTTCTTGGGGCGGACGGGCGGCATCATTATCATTTTCCAGGGATTGGGCATGTCATAGTGGCCCACGGGAACCTCGATCAGGGTCGGCCCCTTCTCGTCAAAGCCCTTTCTGATTGCGGAGCGCAGTTCGTCAAATGTCTCCGCCCTGCGGGCAACGGCACCGAAGGACTCGGCCAACCTGAGAAAATCCGGGTTATGAAGATCAGTGGCGATCACCCTTCCCCCGTACCGCTGAATCTGGGAGCGCTTCACGTTCCCATAGGCGTTGTCCGAAAAGACGATGGCCACCACCGGTATGCGATGCTGTACGGCGGTCGCGAGCTCCTGGACATTATACATGAAACCCCCGTCTCCGTTTATGGAAATCACAGGCTTGTCGGGATTTCCCACCTTGACTCCCAGGGCCGTGGCAAACCCAAAACCCAGGGTTCCCTGGAAACCTGACGAAACGTATGTGCGGGGTTTGTATACGGGAAAGGCGAAGCGGGCCACGTGACCGATCTGGGTTATTTCTTCAACAAAAAAGCCGTCCTCTGGTAGTTCCTCACGGATAACCTTCAGGAAGGTGTACTGGGGTTGGAATTCTTGAAATTCTTTCTCCACTTGGGCCTTAATCGCTGTAAGTTCATCCTGTCTTGATTTTCTTTTCCTGTTGTGAGCAGGGACCCTTTCCACGAGCGCTTTCAAGCCTTTCTTGGCATCAGACACTATCCCCACATCCGGAACCCTGACCCTTCTTATCTCCACCGGGTCGATATCCATGCGGATGATTTTGAGTTGATCATCCACGCCCCAGGGCCTGTGTGCACCCCCGTCATCGGCGATCTGCAATTCCATCCTGGTTCCTACCGCCAGCACAACGTCCACATCCGGCCAAAGGCGGTATCCCACGGGCCCTGTGGCAGAAAGGTAGTGGGTGCTGCTTACTGCGCCAAAGCCGTTCCTTGTCATTACAACCGGGGCCTGGAGCATTTCTGCAAGTTGCAATAACTCCTCTTCGGCACCGAAGATACCTCCACCCACGAGGATCATTGGATTGCTTGCCTTCCCCAGGAGGCGGGCGGCCTGTTCCACCAGGTCCGGATCAGGACCCGGTTGCTCGTAAACCGCTGTAGGCAGGCTGAAGTCCCCGTGGGTATCCATGGCCAGGACGTCCATGGGCACTTCCAGAGCAACGGGACGGATACGGCCGGTGGAGAGTTGCTTGAAGGCTTCGTGCACCTTGCAAGGCACATCGGTGGGATGGTTGATCCGTTCAGCCCATTTGGTCAGGCCCCTAAGTATTGCGAGTTGATCGGGCAGCTCGTGCAACCAGCCGATGTTCCTGCCGATCTGTGACAAGGGAATCTGCCCGGTTATGAGCAGCATGGGAGCGTTACAGGCATATCCGGTGGACAGGGCCGCTGTAGTGTTAAGGAAGCCCGGACCAGGGACAACGGCAAAAGTCCCCACTTTTCCGGACGTCTTGGCGTATCCGAACGCCATGTATGCGGTTGCCTGTTCGTGCCTGGTATGTATAACCCTGAAGGAATCCCGCGCATCGTAAAGTGCATTGAAGAAGTGATCCAGTTGGACCCCTGGAAGGGCAAAGATCGTGTCTACACCGTAGTGTTCCAAAGCCTTTACAAGTAATCTGCTGCAAGTCATTTTCTCCATTCTCTAACTCTCCTCACAATTCGGTTCAGCCGGACAAGGATTCTGCTTCCACGGAGAAGTTCCGATACACAAACTATTTGACACCGAGGATACTGGTGTTCAGGAAATCCCCCTGTCCCTTGCTGCTCTTTAGTTCTGTCCCGTCAACAATGATTTTTCCCCTCTGCATAACAATGACCGGCCTGCCCAAACACTCCATCCCCTCGTAGAGGGTGTAGCCTGCATTGGAGTGTTGGTTATCCTGCGTGATGCGGTGCTTTATTGCCGGGTCGAATACCAGAAGGTCCGCATCCGATTCCTCCTGCAAAATACCCTTGCGGGGGTAAAGTCCGAATATCTTTGCAGGGGCTTCACTCATCGCCCTGAGCAGGGTACAAAGCTCCAGTCTCCCTTCGTTGATTCCCCTTTGATAGGTGACAGGAAGCATTGTCTCGGAGGAAGGGGCACCAAAGGGGGCTTCAAAGAAATCATCATCGATTTTCTTGGCCTTTGGGGCATGGTCACTTGCGATAACATCCAGAAGCCCTGTCTTCAAGGCCAACCAAAGCGCATCATTGTCTTCTTCCCTCCTAAGCGGAGGCCCGATCTTGGCAAGGGGGCCCTTTTCCTGGAGATCCCGGTCTGTCAGACAGAGGTATTGGGGGCAGGTCTCCGTGTACACAATCTGGCCCTGCTGCCTCGCATCCCTGATGGGCCCCAGTGTCTCACTGGCACTGACATGAACAATGTAAAGGGCACAATTCATCACCCGGGCGATGGAAATTGCCCGAAAGGCGGCATCCGCTTCCAGGACCCCCGGCCTTACCTTGAGAAAGACCTCCTTTTGAGGCTTACTCCTGTACTTGTCTTCCAAATAGTCAATGGAAAGCCCATCCTCTGCGTGTACCATGGCCAGGCCGCCGAGCCCGGAAATAACATCCATGGCCTTGGCAAGGTGATAGTCGTCCGTCATCCAGCCTTGCTTGGCATAGGCCATAAACATCTTGAAAGATGTGACTCCCAGTTCGAAACACCTGGAAATGTCCTTGATTTGGTTCTCGGGATCGAACATGGCGCCGTGGATGGCAAAATCCGTGTGGGAGGTCTCTTGGCCCTCTTCAATGAATCTCCTGACAGTGTCGGCCAGCTCCATGCCGGGCCTGGCGTAAGCGAAATGGATCATGGTGGTAATTCCCCCAAAGGCCCCCAGGATGGAGCAATCCTGGATAGTATCCACGTAAACCGGATGGACATGGACATCGATCAAACCGGGGATGACTAGTTTCCCGGAGGCGTCAATCACCTCCCGGGCTTTGCCAGGGTCTAGATCAGGGGCCACTCTCACGATCTTTTCATCCCTTATGCCTAAATCCACCTTATCGATACCATGGGGCTTTACGACAAGTCCTCCCTTGATCAGCCAATCAAAATCCTGTGTCATGCCAAGACCTCCGACAGAAATGTGGCCCGCGATCGATCCCCGCGGGTTGTTCTGGGGCGAGTTCTCGTGGGCGAGGATCTGCTCCCCGCTCTCCCATTCTAGCCTTTCTGGGGCTACACCACCTTGGCCCCGAGTCCTTGTGCAATATTTGCGAGCATTTCTCAGTGGTATAATTCAAGATTGAGGTTCATATCAAGAAATTCTTTACAAGTCCTGCTTATTATGCTTGTATTGCAAAAAACCAGTCCCGGGAAACACCTGAAGCAAAGACACTGTTTTTCTTGTGGTTTCAAGCGGTTTGCCAGGCGTTCAAGGGAAGGAAACAGGATGAGCAGGAGGGAATAGTTTCATGATTGGAGATTTCAAAGGCAAGCACATCTTGCACGGCAACCAGTTCTCGAAGGAAGATCTGGATAGGATCATGAAGGTGGCAGGGGAGTTTGAAGATGGACTTGGAAGGGGTGAGACCTATGACCTGTTGAAGGGAAAGGTGCTTGCGACCCTGTTTTTCGAACCCAGTACAAGGACCAGGCTTTCTTTTGAATCGGCGATGTTGAGCCTGGGCGGAGGCGTGACAAGCGTTGCATCCGGGGCCACCTCTTCGGCCGCAAAGGGTGAGACCATCGGTGATACGGCATTGACAGTAAGCCAGTACGCCCATGTCATAGTCATGCGCCACCCGGAGGTAGGATCGGCAGCGGAGGCAGCAAGAGTGGCCACTGTGCCGGTCATAAATGCGGGTGACGGGGCCGGTCAGCACCCAACACAGGCCCTGCTGGACGTCTACACCATCCGGAAAGAAGTGGGAAAACTAGACGGCATCACCGTATCTATGGTGGGGGACCTCAAGTACGGGCGCACGGTCCACGCCCTTGTTGAGCTTCTTTCCCTCTACGACGTCAGGTTGCGCTTGGTGTCTCCGGAGCTGCTCAGGATGCCACAAGACATAGTGGCAAACCTGGAGAAAAAGGGCATGGAGGTGATGGAAACCGATGACCTCATAAGAGCTTCAGGGGAATCAGACCTCTTGTATGTAACCAGGATCCAAAAGGAGAGGTTCTCAGATATCAAGGAATATGAAAAGATAAAGGGTTCTTATGTGGTTGACAATGCCTTGCTTCAAAGGGCCAAGAAGGGCATCATAATCATGCACCCTCTTCCCAGGGTGGACGAGATCTCCCCGGAAGTGGATTCCTACAAAGGGGCTGCCTACTTCCGCCAGGTACGAAACGGGGTCTACGTGAGAATGGCCTTGCTGGCCCTGGTGCTGGGGGCGAAATAGGGAGTTCCGGCACTCTTGCCCTCCAAGGGGGCATCTTAGAAAGACAAAAGTGTCTCGATAATAGGTGATCAGCAAAGAGTTTTGAGAAAGGGAGGAATAGATGGGCGCCAATCTGTTCGAGGAGATAGAACGGCAAATCTGGAGGGAAGAAAAGAAGTACCTCATGAAACATGTTTCCTTGAGCCTTGTTCGGAATGATGCCCTCAAGATCGGTGATTACATACTACATTCAGGGAAAAGAAGCCCATACTACGTCGATCTCCGTCAGTCCATCTCCGATCATATAGCCATGGACTGGATCGCCAATTCCCTCGCCCGAATCGTTATCAACGAAATAGGACGTTCCAAGGTAGACAAGATCATGGGCGTTCCTACGGCCGGCATCCCCTTCGCGACCATAGTCAGCCAGAAGCTTGCCATCCCAATGCTCTATTACCGGAAGGAGAGAAAGGAGCACGGTGTAAGGAAGAAGGTGGAAGGGAACATGGAAAGGAATGACAGAATCCTTATGATCGACGACCTGATCACTACGGGGCAGAGCGTGATAGACGCGGCAGAGGCCGCGAGGGAGCAGGGTGGCATAGTGACCGAATTGGTGGTTTTGCTGGACAGGGAGCAGGGTGGTGGCGAATACATCAGGGCTCATAACATAGAGCCCCATGTCCTCTTCAAAATATCCGAGGCCTTTGAATGGCTCAGGGAGGTAAGACTCCTGGACGAGGAAAAGTACAGGATGATCATGGACTATATTGAAAACGAAAAAAAGAGCGTTGCCCTTTCAGAGGCCAAGGCAATAAAGGGTGCAGACAAGGAGGGAACGAAAGAAAACTAGTTGATATATGACCAGGGGCTTGGAATGGAAAAAGAATGATGTCAAAAGCCAACAGGTCCTTGAAAGATCCCGGCCCATTGCAGAAGCCTCTTCAATCCTGGGAGACTATGCAACCGGTCTCATAAGGAAGGCGATTGAAAAGGGATATCTCCCAGAATAGGTCGCCAGAACCCCCCTCTTCTCGTAAGTAATCAGCACTGATCATCAGGAAATAGTTATTGACAAGGGGAAAGATCTTTGCGTATGTTCAGTATTCCTAAACATACTTTAAGAATAATATTTCTCAAGGGACTTCCCCGGACCTTCCATGGGCTTTCTTGGCCAGTGGCCTGCATGCTGGAAGGGCGAAAATCAAGATCGGAAATGATGAAAAGAATATCAAGAAATCCCAGGGCATGTTACGGGTGCAGGGCCTGCGAATTGATGTGCTCTTTTCATAAACTGGGGGCATTTTCTCCTTCAGGGGGTGCGATCTCTGTAAGAAAGGATAATTCAACCGGGGAAATAGAATGGACAATAGGGTCGAGCTGTGATCTGTGCAAGGGCGAAGAAGGCCCCCTTTGCGTCAAATATTGTTCCTACAAGGCCCTGTCCCTGGCCGGGAAGCAGGGATAAAATGGCGGTATTAGACGGGATAAGAGGAGGTATTGCGGGACAGATCCTCAGGGTGGACCTTTCTACGGGGAGTATCCGGGCGGAAAGCTCCGAAGACTACGCCGGGGAGTTCATAGGGGGGAGGGCCGTCAATTCCCTCATCCTGTTGAACGAGATGAGTGAAGAGACAACCTGGTCAGATCCCGGGAACCTGCTCGTTTTTGGAGTGGGAGCCCTGGTAGGGACCGTGGCCCCGGGGGCATGCCGGACTTCCATAGAGACCAAGAATGTATTCAACAACGGAAAGGGCTCGGCCAACGTGGGAGGGCATTTCGGGGCCGAGCTGAAATTTGCCGGCTTCGATCATATTGTCATCTCTGGAAAATCCGAAACACCCGTATACCTTTGGATCCATAGTGGAAAGGCTGAATTGAGAGACGCCTCCTTTATCTGGGGTAAGACAACCTTTGAGACCGAAGAAGAACTGGAAAAGATGCATGCGCCCCGGCGCATCAGGGTTGCCTGTATCGGGCCTGCGGGTGAAAACCTTGTTCGGGGATCAGGAATTGTATGCGACAGGGCAAAGGTCGCCGGGGGGTCCGGGGTCGGGTGCGTAATGGGCGACAAGAAGCTCAAGGCGGTGGTCGCCTGCGGGGAGGGCGGGTTGATCAAGGTCGCGGAGCCTGACATGTTTTTCAGGGCGGTGGATGCTGCACTGGAAAAGGTGTGCCAGTCTTCCCTCTCAGAAATGATGAGGACAATAACACTTGCCGGCAGGTGGAGTGATCCTTCTTCACCCAACTGGGATTTTCTGATCAGCGCGAGGAACGGCCAGGATGATTTCTGGGAAATGGAGAAAAGGATAAAAATGGCCGATCCTGAGACGGGCTTCCCCAAAAACAGGAAGAGTATCTCTGCCTGTTTCATGTGCCCGGTGGGTTGTATGCCCTTCTCCGAGGTCAAGGAGGGAAAATATAGGGGAACCAGGGGAGAAGGCTTCTGGAGCAACACCATCATGGATGCCGTAAGACTGGACATAACGGATCCTGACGGAATAACCAGGGCCTGGATCCTGGCAAACGAGCTGGGGCTTGATACAGACTTTGCCACGAGTGTTGCGTCCTGGGCCTTTGAGTGCTTCGAGAAAGGCATTATCACTGAAAAGGATACGGATGGACTCAGGCTTCAGTGGGGGAATGTTGATGCCTACATAGAGCTGCTGGAGAGAATTGCCTTTCGAAGGGGGATTGGGGACCTGCTCGCTCAGGGAGCCAGGGAGGCATCCCGGATAATAGACAAGGGATCAGAGGAGTTTGCAATCCACGTCAAAGGCCAGGACTCCATAGAGCCCTTCAGGATACCCAAGGGCTGGGCGCTAGGTGTCGCCACTTCTCCCGTGGCAGGGCGTCACCTCAGGGGCACTTCCATCGGCGGGGAAAGGTTCGGCCCGAAAGGATGCTCCTTCCCCGCCGATACTTATGAGGGCCAGGCCCGCCACGTGGTCTGGCAATCTCTCACAAAGGAAATGGAAGACATGTTGGGAGTGTGCATATACGTGGGGACCTGGTCGGGTGCCTACGCCCTGGAGCCTTCTGATTATGTCTCCCTTGCAAACGGCTGCCTGGGAACGAGCCTGACCGAAGAGGAACTTTTTTCCCTGGCAAGGCGATCCTACAACCTGGAGAAGGCCTTCAACAGCCTGCACACAGACCTGGCCCGCAAGGATGATTATCCCCCGAGGAGATTCATGGAAGAACCGGTCAAGTCCGGCCCTTACAAGGGATGCCTGTGCGACCGTGAGAAATGGGACAGGATGCTGGACGAGTTCTATGAAATCCATGGCTGGGACAAAGAGACAGGGCTTCAGACCAGAAGCACCCTCATGGAACTCGGCATGAAAGAAGTTGCGGATAAACTCCAGGAGGCAGGAAAGCTTATTGACAAATAGAATCCTTGATGGCTTCGCAAAAAGTCCAATTTCTGCGTTGCGCTGCATCTCGTTGTGGTTTCGGCGTACGATGAGTACGCCTCTCGAAGATACCGCACCTTTCTACGGTGATCACACGAGATTTGCGCGCCTTGAACTTGAAGCTTTTTGCTTTGCCATCCCGAATTGGAGTTTTTGCGAGTTCGTCGATCCTTGGATTCGAGCCTTTACGAGGCATGAAAGTTACTGGGATAATCGGGGTCAATGGAAAGGCTTGGCCAACACCTTACCATTCACCCCGCTAAATCCGCGCAGGGTGATAGAGGCAAAAATCATTATTTAAGACAAAGGAGGAGAGCCATGAGAGTTTCAAAGATTTTTTTCGTTGTCCTCGCCATCATCATTCTTTCCCTTGTCACGGTACCATCAGTATTCGGGGCCGGTAAAAAAACGGTCAAAATAGGATTCATCGGTCCCCTGACAGGGCCCAACGCCGCCTTCGGCCTCGGGGCCAGAAACAGCGCGGACCTGGCTGTCAAGCAGACCAACCGCAGGGGTGACGCTCCATACCACTATGAACTCGTGGTCATGGATGATGCTTCAGACCCTTCCACTGGTGTAAGCGTTGCCACCAAAATATGCACCGTTGACAAGGTGGCTGCCGCAACCACCCATTTCAACAGCCCCGTAGGTCTTGCCACCATTCACGTCTTCCACCGCTACGGCGTCCCCCAGGTATTTTGGGGAGGTATTCATCCGGATATCACTTACAAGTACAATTTCCCTGAAGTAACGAGGGTTTGCGCCAACACCATCGTCGAGCACGCCCAGTTGGTGGATTTTGTCTTCAACAAGAAGGGTTACAGGACATGGAGTATCATCTATGATACGACGAGCTATGGCAACAGTTGCTACAAGACCGTAAAAAAGGCCCTGGAGAAAGTGGGGGCCGAGGTTATTTCCGCAGACGGTATTCCTGTCGGCACTCAAGATTTCCGTCCGATCCTTTCCCGGATCAAGGCATTGAGACCCAGCCCCAGCGTCATCTACTATGGAGGCGTGGTCACGGAAGCTGC
>JAFDIC010000119.1 GCA_019308525.1 Deltaproteobacteria bacterium | reverse complement strand
TACCTCTCACCCTACTTCGTAACCGACCCTGAAAAGATGCAGGTAACCCTTAGCGAGCCCTATATATTGCTCCATGAGAAAAAGATCAGCAATATGAAGGATCTTATCCCCATCCTGGAACAGATAGCCAAGATGGGCAGGCCCCTGCTGATAATTGCGGAAGACGTGGAAGGAGAGGCCTTGGCTACCCTGGTCGTGAACAAGCTGAGAGGGACCCTTCAGTGTGCGGCGGTCAAGGCCCCGGGCTTTGGTGACAGAAGAAAGGCCATGCTGGAAGACATAGCAATCCTTACCGGCGGCAGGGTCATCGCCGAGGACCTTGGCCTCAAGCTGGAGAATGTCACCCTCAACGACCTCGGGACCGCCAAGACCGTGAACATTGACAAGGACAATACGACCATAGTGGACGGCGGCGGAAGCAGAAAGGACCTGGAAGGCAGGGTGAAGCAGATCAGGGTGCAGATAGAGGAGACCACCTCGGACTATGATCGTGAAAAGCTCCAGGAGAGGCTGGCCAAGCTGGTGGGCGGTGTTGCAGTGATAAACGTGGGAGCAGCCACAGAGGTAGAGATGAAAGAGAAAAAGGCCAGGGTTGAAGACGCCCTGAATGCCACCAGGGCCGCAGTCGAAGAGGGCATCGTACCTGGTGGAGGAGTCGCCCTCCTGAGGTGTATGAACGCCCTGTCCAAGGTGAAGCTGGAGGGAGAAGAGCAAAACGGTGTCAACATTGTCAGGCGCGCCCTGGAAGAGCCCTTGCGCCAGATAGCAAACAATGCCGGCGCGGAAGGCTCGGTGGTGGTGGAAAAGGTAAAATCCAGCAAGGGCGCCTTTGGATATAACGCTGAGACAGGAGAGTACGAGGACCTGATGAAGGCAGGTATCATTGATCCTACCAAGGTGACCAGGTTTGCCCTCCAGAATGCCGCATCCGTGGCCGCCCTGCTTATTACAACCGAGGCCCTGGTAGCTGAGAAACCCAAGGAAAAGGAAGAAACCCCGGGAATGCCACCTGGAGGCGGCATGGGCGGAATGATGTAATGTAAATTACTTGCAAAAAACAGGCGGATGCCGCTCATGTCCCGAAACAATGCCATCCTCATAACGGGGGCTGCAGGATTCATCGGCTTTCACGTGGCCAAGAAGCTCCTGGAGAATGGCGAGGATGTTATCGGCCTTGACAATCTCAATAACTATTATGATGTCTCCCTGAAAAGGGCCCGCCTCGAGATTCTTGAATCCCACGATGGCTTTACGTTTTACAAGGAGGACCTTGAGAATCTGGAGGGCATGAGGCGTGTATTTCAAAATCACCGGGTAAGCAGGGTCTGCAACCTGGCTGCCCAGGCAGGGGTGAGACACTCGCTCAAGGACCCCTTTTCCTATGAAAGGAGCAATCTTCTAGGCTTCCTGAATTTGATGGAATTGGTCCGTGAACAGGAGGTCGACAATCTTGTTTATGCCTCCTCCTCATCCGTTTACGGAAAAAACACCAAGGTCCCGTTCAGTCCTGAAGACAGGGCGGATGCCCCTGTTTCCCTTTACGGGGCTACAAAAAGGGCCAACGAGTTGATAGCTCATGCGTACAACCACATCTATCAGATCCCGTGCACCGGGTTGAGGTATTTCACGGTCTATGGCCCCTGGGGACGTCCTGACATGGCCCTGTTTCTTTTCACTGACGCAATCCTCCATGGCAGGCCAATAAAGGTCTATAACCACGGCCGCATGAAGAGAGACTTCACCTACATCGATGACATAGTGGAGGGCACCATCTCGGCGCTCGAGAGGCCCTTTGAGTATGAGATCTTCAACCTGGGAAACTCCAGCTCGATAGAGCTGCTTGACTTTATCCGCATCATCGAGGAAGAGCTGGGCAGGGAGGCCAAGAAGGAGATGTTGCCCATGCAGCCCGGAGATGTGCCAGAGACATCCGCTGACATTGAAAGATCCAGGGAATTGCTGGGATTCGATCCCAAGACCGACATCAGGGAGGGCATAAAGAGGTTTGTCGCCTGGTACAGGGAATACTACAAAAAATAGCTTCGCTTGCCCTTGCTGTTTAGCAGATTTTCGCCCATAGCAGATAAGCCATCCAAAAGTCGGTGTCTGGAAAAGGGCAACTGGTGATCGATGATCCAGAAAGGCCTTTTCTTGAAACTTGACAAAAAGATTGGTAGGCTCAAAAAAGCAGGAGAATTGATATGGAAAGTATCGGCGTAGGTGAGCTGAAATCGCGGTTTTCTGAAGTCCTGGAGCGGGTCAAACGGGGTGAAAGGATAGTCATAAGCTATGGTAAGAAACGCCAAAGAATAGCGGTATTGGTGCCATATGAAGACTACTCCTTCGAAGAGGAGAGAAGAATGGGTTTGCTGAAAGATCGAGGCTCATGTGTCATTCACAGGAATTTCAAGATGACTGACGAAGAGTTGATCAATCAATGAACTACCTGCTGGATACCCATACTTTCCTCTGGGTTCTATTTGAACCCGAAAAGCTAAGCTCATGGGCTCGAAAAGAGATACGAGATCCTAAGAATAGGGTTGCGGTGAGTATTGTGACATTTTGGGAGATCTCCCTCAAATACTCACTCGGAAAGCTTGAACTTCACAATGTTAGTCCTGCGGATCTCCCTGGTGCGGCCCAGGAGGTTCCCCTGGATATCATCCCCTTGAGAGCTGAGGAGGCTGCAAGTTTTCACAGGCTTCCCAGGCTTGCTCACAAGGATCCTTTCGACCGCATGATGATATGGCAAGGAATCGGAAACAGAATGACCCTCATTTCCAAGGACAAGGAATTTAGGTCCTACAGGGATTACGGCTTGAGGGTTCGCTGGTGAGACAGCAGTGTTGTTTTGCTCTGATCTCTGATATTGAGAATGCTCTCAACAAATGGACGGGAGGTTATGTCTTGAAAAGGAGAGACAGGATTGATTTCTACTTTGATCCCATTTGACCCTGGTGTTGGATTACATCCAGGTGGATGGCAGACGTGGGCCGGCAAAAGGATATTTCAGTGAGATGGAAGTTTTTCAGCCTTAGAATTGTCAACAAGGGCCGCAGGATCAGGAAGGACTTCAAAATAGTTCAGGAGATCGGCCTAAGGGCGTTGCGTGTTGCCGCAGCAGTGCGCCGGGAATTTGGAAACGCCGGGGTGGAAAGGCTTTACACGGTGATGGGTACCCTTTACCACCATGACCACGGGGACATGGACGAACTTTCAGTAATGGAAGAAATATTAAGGACCTGCAAGTACCCCGCCGAACTGGCAAAGGCTCTCAAGGACAGGTCCCTCGATTTGGAGATTGAAGGGGACATGGCCCAGGCCATGGACAAGGTTGGAAAGGACGTGGGAGTGCCGCTCATTGTGCTGGAGGGCGGAAAAGGAGAGGGGTTTTTCGGCCCGGTCATGAGTCCGGCGCCAAGGGGAAAGAAAGCCGTAGCGGTGTGGGAGGCCCTCATCACCCTGGGCGGCACGCCTGGGTTTTTCGAGCTGAAGCGGAGGCGGGACACCG
Organism: Deltaproteobacteria bacterium; assembly: GCA_019308525.1. The sequence goes on along the minus strand of JAFDIC010000119.1, from coordinate 7,375 downwards.
GGCCGGTATTCGGCCCTCGCCCAAGGATAAGATTTCAAAAGGGCTCATAGCGCACTCCGGGCAAACCTCTGCCAACCTGGTTGTGCCGTAACAGGTTGGCTGGGACCCCGGGCCAGGTATTGGGGACCAAGTATTTATCTAAAGACAGTGTTCCTTCTCCTGGGCGCTGTCTTTGGGCCACATGTAGGCCGTCTTCTGCCTTTTCCAGCCAAGTTTTTCATAGAATTCTTCCTTGCCCGGCGCAGACGTAAGGGTGACAAAGATGTAGCCCTTGCAGGCGTCTTTGAGGTAATTCACGATGTGAGTGCCTATGCCCTTTTTTTGGTAAGCAGGCCTTACCACAACGTCAACGAGAACCGCGTAATACTTCCCATCATCCAGGGTCCTCCCAAAACCGATCAGCCTGTCATCATCATAGGCAAACACGGTGTAAGTACTCTTTCTGAAGGTCATGGAAATGTCCGCCGGGTCCCTTTCTCCCCAGTTGACTTCCTTGAAGATGGAAGACACCTCTTTCCAATTCACCCCTTCCACGGACGGTACATATCGAATCATCCCTCGACTCCTCCTCAGGCCAAAAGTATTTTTTTCACTTGACCGGCCCTCTAATGGGTGACCCCCTGAAGCTTAGCAGATCCTCGGGTACTGCTCCCCGGTCAACATTTCGATGATCCTCGTGCCGCCGATCCGGGTTTTCATAAAGACTTGACCTGGGCAGTCTTCAGCTATTTCTCCGATCATAGCAGCGTCCCTGCCCAGTGGGTCACTTTTCATGGTTTGAAGGATCGAGTCTGCTTGCCGGGCACTTACCAGTGCAATGAACTTTCCTTCATTGGGCAGGTACAGAGGGTCCAGGCCCAGGAGATCACAGACGGCCGCAACTTCGTTCCTTACGGGAATGTCCTCTTCGAGGATCATGATTCCCACATGGAATCTTTGAGCGATTTCGTTCAGTACGGTTCCAACACCACCCCGGGTCGGGTCCCTCAGTACTCGGATGCCACGGCCGGTTGAAAGAAGCTTTCTGACAAGATGATTCAAGGGGGCAGTATCGCTTTTGATGGGGGCATCGAAGCCCAGGCCCTCTCTTTGGGTCAGGATCGTTACGCCATGATCACCGATATATCCGCTTACAATGATCTTGTCTCCAATCTCTATGTCACGACCGGAAAGATCCAAGCCTTGCGGTACCAGGCCGATACCTGCCGTGTTGATGAAAACCTTGTCTCCAGCGCCCTTCCCGACGACCTTTGTGTCCCCTGTTACCACTTCTACGGCGGCTTCCTTCGCGGCAGCTCGCATATGGCTGAGGACCCTTTCCAGGTCCTTCACGGGGAACCCCTCTTCGAGAATAAGTCCGACACTGAGGTAAAGGGGTGTGGCGCCGCACATGGCAAGATCGTTTACTGTCCCGTTGACGGCAAGGGATCCGATACTCCCGCCCGGGAAAAAGATTGGATCTACGACGAACGTGTCCGTGGAAAAGGCAAGGCGTGTGCCTTCCATGTCAAGAACAGCACCATCACCAAGCTCGGAGAGGATAGGGTTGTCAAACAGGGGGAGGATGGTCTCCTTGACAAGCCTGTGCGAAAGCTCCCCTCCACTTCCATGATCCATCAGAATGTGTTCAAAACCCATTGATTTTGCCCCTTGGAGAATAACTGCTTAAAAGGCAGCGATTTAAAAGGCGGCACTATGCAGCCCCTCCCCCTGAGGGGAGATTTCTCATATCCTGGTGATACCTATAATAGACCGAGCAGGCCCCTTCACTTGATACCATGCATGGCCCAAGGGGATCAAAGGGAGTGCAAGGTTTCTTGAAAAGGGGGCACTCCGGCGGAGCTTTTATGCCTGCGAGTATATCTCCGCAGGCGCATGTTTCCCGCTCCTCAGAGTCAGGCAGGGTTATGTCAAAGGCCCTCTCAGCATCAAAGGATGCATAACTTTCTCTTATTTTCAGCCCGCTTTCCGGGATTTTTCCAAGACCGCGCCACCTGACATCAAGGGGCTCGAAGACCTCCTCCATAACGCCCTTTGCCTTTTGGTTCCCATGGAAGGAGACCGCCCTTGAGTAAATATTTACCAGTGCGGGATGGTTTGACTCAAGCTGTTCGGCAAGCGTCAGGATAGCCAGAAGAATGTCAGCTGGCTCAAACCCCGCAATCACGCACGGTGTTTTGAATCCTTCAAAGAAAGAGACATATGCACTCTGCCCGATAATCACAGACACGTGCCCGGGGAGAATAAAACCATCCACCCTGGCAGCCCTGTTCTGCATCAGGGCAAACAGGGCGGGTGGTATCCTCCTGTGGGCCGAAAAGACGAAATAGTTCTCAATGCCCATGCTCTTTGCGGACATCATGGATGCGGCGACCGAAGGTGCTGTTGTCTCAAAGCCGATCCCCAGGAAAACGATCTTCTTTGAGGGGTTCTGCTCCGCAATTGCCAGTGCGTCAAGGGGCGAAAAGACGATCCTGATATCTCTACCCTTTGCCCTTTCCTTCGAAAGAGAGGACTCTGAGCCTGGGACCCTCATGAGATCGCCAAAGGTTACCAGTACCAGGTCCTCCATGCCTGAGAGGCGGATAAAGACGTCGATTTCGCTTCGAGTGGTGACACACACGGGACAGCCGGGCCCGGAGAGGAGAGAGATACTGTCAGGGATCATGGATCGAATCCCGCTTCTAAAGATAGACGTGGTGTGGGTGCCGCAAACTTCCATTAATCGGACTTCTCTACGGCTTGTCTTTTTGATTTCTTCGAGGATCGCCCGGCAAATCCGGGGATCTCTATAAGCGCCTCTTCCTTGGTAGTCTTTTGCGGGATTCACCATGCCACCTCTTCCCCCGGGGCTTCCTGCTCGGTCTTGAACAAAATCAGGCATCAGCGAAAAGTTGCCCTTGCGACGTAGGCCTGGCCCAGGGAAAGACCCCCGTCATTGGCCGGCACAAGGCGATGGCTGTACACCTCGAAGCCTTTTTTTTCAAGTGCCCCGGACAGTCCGCCAAGTAGGATCATATTCTGGAATACCCCCCCACTAAGCGCCACTCGATTCACGCCGGTATTTTTCCTTAGTACTTGGCACAGGTCGGAAAAAAGTGAGATCAACCATTGATGAAATTTGCTGCCGATCCTGGAAGGGGATACCTGGTTCTGGACATCCTTTACAACTCCTTCGATGAGTGGTTGAAGCAGGATCCTGTAACAACCTCCATCAGATACCCATTCATAATCGTAGGTTTCCTGGGCTGCTTCAGTGGACAGTGATTCCAGCTCCATGGCGGCCTGTCCTTCAAAGGACGCAGCGTACCTCAGCCCCAGTATTGCGGCTGTACCATCGAAAAGCCGCCCGATACTCGACGTGCCCGGAGAGTTAATACCTTTGGATATCATCTGGGTGATGATTCGGATTTTCTTCTCTTCAATCTCACCAAGAATGGGCACCCCGAGTTCCCAAAAATCTTCACCAAAGGTCCCGTACAGGTAACTGACGGCCATTCTCCAAGGCTCTTTTATTGCTGATGAGCCACCCGGCATGGGAACATATGACAGATGCGCCATTCTTTGGAAATGAGTTGCCTCCGCAACAAGCACCTCGCCACCCCAGATATGACCATCCACTCCGTAGCCGGTCCCGTCAAAAGAAAGCCCGATCACAGGTCCGTCCAACATATTTTCAGCCATACAACTGGCGATATGGGCATGATGGTGCTGAATGCCGATCTTCCGCCCCTGTTCCTGCTCCTTTGCATAACGCGCGCTTATATAGTCGGGGTGAAGATCGTGGGCGATTATCTCAGGTTCGATATCCAGGATCTTTTTCAGATGCTGGATAGTGGATTGAAAAAAGCGGTAGGTTGGAAGGTTTTCCAGCTCCCCGATGTGCTGGCTCAAGAAGGCCTGGTTTTCCCTGGTGAGGCAAACGGTGTTCTTTTGTTGGCCGCCGCATGCCAGCACCCGGGGGCCCTTGTCCTTGAGTAATACCGGGCTGGGTACGAAGCCTCTTGATCGACGGATCAAACGTATGGCTCCGTTTGCATGCCTTAGGATAGAATCATCGCTTCTCGTGTGAATGGCCCTGTTGTGGACGAGGAAATAGTCGGCCAACCTGGCAAGATTTTGAAATGCCTCTTCATTTTCAAGGGCAATGGGCTCATCGCTGATATTTCCGCTGGTCATGACAAGGGCCGAGAAACCCTCTCTCAAAATCAAGTAATGGAGAGGGGTATAGGGGAGCATCACGGCAAAATGCCTGTTTCCCGGTGATACCTTCTTTGATATGGAGTTGGGATTCTTTTTTTCCAGGATGACTATGGGCCGCTGAATTGACTCAAGTAGATCCTCCTCCTCTGGAGCCACGCGGGCAAAGGCGCGGATCCGACCGACATCGTATGACATGAGTGCAAATGGTTTATCGTTACGCCTCTTTTTTCCCCTGAGCCTCGCAACGGCCTCATCGTTCTCCGCGTCCGCACAGAGGTGAAACCCGCCGAGCCCTTTGATTGCCAGTATCGACCCTTGCCTTATCAGGGCAACGGCCTTTGCAATCGGATCTGGCCCATGAACGATGTTCTTTTCGGTATCATACAGGGATACCCGCGGGCCGCATTGGGGGCAGGCATTGGGTTGGGCATGGAATCTCCTGTCATCCGGGTCATCATATTCTGCCTGGCACATGCTGCACATTCGAAAGGGTCTCATTGTGGTGTTGGCGCGATCGTAGGGAATATCATAAATAATAGTATACCTGGGACCACAGTTGGTGCAGTTTATGAAGGGATACAGGTAGCGGCGGTCATTGGGATCAAATAGTTCCCGGAGACAGTCATCACACACGGAGCTGTCAGGCGAGACCAGTACAGACCTCTTGTGCCCCCGGTCGCTCTTTTGAATGGTGAAACGATCAAAGCCCGTTAACTGCGCAGGCTTGGCAGAGATTCTGGTGATTCGAGCAAGTGGCGGGCTCCTGTCCGAGAGTTGGCGACAGAATTCTCGGACAGCTTCCAAGGGCCCCTCAACGTGAATCAAAACCCCGGAAGAGGTGTTGGCAACCATACCCCTCAGTTTGTAATCCTTTGCCAGGCGATATACGAAAGGGCGGAAACCCACGCCCTGGACGATTCCTTCAACGCTTACGGCACGTGCAACATGCTCACGTGCCGTCTCGCCTGAATTATTGCAACTAGAGATTTCCAATTTCGTTCGGGGGATCTAAGGTTTGATGCCTTTGCCGGAGAATGCCTCATGCAATAGCTCCAGGGATTCCAGAGCCTTGGAAGCATCAATCTTGTGTATGGCGAAACCCGCGTGTATGATGACCCAATCACCCGGACTTACATCTTCGAGGAGAAGCAGACTGATTTCTCTCTTCACACCATCGATATCTACAATGCCCCTATGACGATCAATCTTTTCGATTCGAGAGGGTATTGCAACGCACATGGTTTCCTTTTCCCTTTTTAAGCTCTTCGCCTGGAACCGCCGCTGCCTTCGTCGGCTGGACACGAAGACAGTCATGAAAAATTACCAGACGGGCACTTCCAGGTCAACAGGTTTTCAAACTCTCCTGGAGGTGCGGTCTAAGGAACAGTCCCTTTCTGCGGCCCGGATTTTACTCTTTACAGGGATGATGTTCTCTGCCATAATCAGCCATCCGAAGAGGGTGGAAATGGAGGTTTGATTCCTGTTGTTCTCGCCAGGGACCTCACCAGGCAAGAAATCCCTTTGAGAAAGGCAAAGACAGGGTCAAAGGCCTGGGGTCGGGGAAAGTAGACCTGCCCTGCCATTTTCAAGGCAATGGAAAGGGTAAAAGTGGGAAATCCAACTCTACCTCTGGACACTGGAATCAACGGCATCATGGAGCAGGGTGACCTTCAGGGTCTACTGGATGCACTGGTCCAAGAAGGGTACGAGGTCATAGGGCCGAAGATAGAGGGCGGTGCTATTGTATACGATAGGATCAGCTCATTGAAGGATCTTCCCGTGGGGTGGAAAGACATCCAGGAGCCCGGAACCTATAGGCTCCGTGAGGACAGTGAAGTTGCCGGCTCCCTTTTCCAATACGTAGTTGGTCCCCATCCATGGAAAAGATTTCTCCATCCCTCAAGTGTCCAAATGTTTTGCCTCCGGAGGGAGGGCAAAACATTCAAAGTGAAGGAACCGGAGCACCATATACCCAAGTATGCTTTTCTGGGTGTTCGCTCCTGTGATATCCATGCCATCAACATCCTTGACAAGGTCTTCAACGCAGGCCCTGTTTCCGACCCCCTTTACAATGCAATACGCGAGAAGACATGCATTATCGCGGTAAACTGCACCAGCCCCGGGGGAACGTGTTTCTGTGCTTCCATGAATACAGGCCCGAAAGCGACTTCGGGTTTTGATATCGCATTGACGGAGTTCTCCGATGGAGGCGAATATCGTTATCTTGTCGAAGCGAGAACCGACCTGGGAAGGAACATCTTGAAAAAAACCCGGTTTTCGAATGCCAAAGAAAGGGAAATGGGTATTGCCAGGCAGTCTCTGGACGGGGCATCCCAAGAAATGGGACGTACTTTACAGCTCGCGGGACTTCAAAGGGTTTTCTACCAACATTTCGAGCATCCCCACTGGGAGGAGGTGGCGGAGAGGTGTTTGACCTGCGGAAACTGTACCATGGTCTGTCCGACGTGTTTTTGTTACAACGTGAACGAGGCCAACAGCCTTAGCGGCCAGGAAGCACAACGGTGGCGGAAGTGGGATTCCTGTTTCAGCCGGGATTTTTCATACATGCATGGAGGATGCATACGGCCATCCGCGAAGGCTCGCTACCGGCAATGGCTCACCCATAAACTCGCGACATGGCTGGAACAGTTTGGCACATACGGATGCGTGGGTTGTGGACGTTGCATAACCTGGTGCCCTGTGGGAATAGACATCACAGAAGAAGCCCAAATCATAATGGGGGGACCACGGGTGATCTCTGGGGACCAGGATCCTTAGGTTCCGAAATACAACTACCTGAAATGACGTCCTTCCTCTGCTAGAGATACAAGGATAGCGGAAAAAAGAAGTCGAATAACCGGTAACCGATAACCGACACCAAACTATCTCCATTGCCTGTCTTGACCCCATCGGGAGTCAGAGAAAGGGTTTTCACTATGGAAGCAATGTACAAGACAGTAGCCGCTCATCCCTTTTTTGAGGGCCTGGCACCTGATCTCGTAAAGGTTATCGCCAGCTTTGCAAGCCAGGTCCAATATGATGCGGGGCGGATGATTTACAGGGAAGGAGAAGATGCCAATCAGTTTCATCTCATCAGTTTCGGAAAGGTCGCCATTGAGATTTTCGAGCCCAAGAAGGGCTCGCGCATCATTCAGACCATCGGGCCGGGCGA
>JAFDIC010000118.1 GCA_019308525.1 Deltaproteobacteria bacterium | reverse complement strand
ATCTCCCTCGGCGGTCAGGTGGAACACCAGTACACCATCACCAACCCCGGCGGAACGGCCGTTAACATCACGAGCGTACTGGACGACAAGCTCGGCGAGCTTGCTGACGGCGGGTTCTCGCTTGATCCTGGCGAGAGCACAACGATCTTCAAGACAGCGACCATTTTCGCGGACACGACCAACGCGGTCACGGTAACCGCCGAGGTTCCCGGTGGTGTTGAGGTATGCTCGGCTGACGATTCTGTCACGGTGACGGTGGTGGAGCCGCCCCCGGGCCCCTTCGTGTGCAAGGACGCCAAGCCCATCGACAAGCTGACCATGATCTGGAATGGAACCCAGAGCATTCGAATCAAGGCGTGGAAGGGCAATGTGGGGAGCACGTTGCTGGCCGACATGGACAACATCGCGCAGGGTGCCGAGGTCACGGTCTCCGGGTTCGCCGGCTCGCCCAACGACGTGATCTGGGAGATATTTGCGGCCGGTACGGACAACAAGCTCGGTGAGTCCACATTTCACCTGTCCTGCTCCGACGGTAACATGAACGGCCCTGAGGACTGCGGCAAGCCCCAGGGCGACGGCAAGGACAAAGCGGGTTTCATTAACGATTGGCTGTTCGAGGGGATGGCCGGGAGCGGCCTGAGCCTGGACTGCACCCCCTAGCTGAGACAGCAGAAAGAGGGTCTTCGCGAATTAAAAGACAGCCACTCCTAAAGCAAAAAAGCCGCCCCGGGGATTGAATCCCGGGGCGGCTTTTTCCTGGCTATTGTATCAAGCCTTCCCGGCCACTCCTCTTTGCAGAAAGCCCGGTTAGAAGAAACAGGCCCCTAGTTCGCGGTCCGGCCGGCACTATCTCTATTGCCACAAAAGAGCAAGGCAAAAGGCAGCAGGGCCAGGAGGCTCAGGCCGCTTATTGAAAGATAGAGCCAGGTCAAATTGGAAAAGGAGAGGATAGAGGTTGCGATCATAGGACCCAGGGCGTTTCCTGCAAATCTTCCTGAATTCAAGAATCCCATAACCCTTCCGTTCGAATCGGATGCAAAAATCGAAAACACCAGTGGCGTGACAGACGCGACCATGGCCGTCTGAAGCATGCGAATAGCAAGAAAAGTTTCAATCCCATGACTTGTAGAAAGCAAGGACTGGAAGAGTATCCCCGGGAGCGAGACAAGAATGATTAGAGTGTAATACCTGACCCTCGAAGCCATCCTGCACAGGAAATGTGTGCCGAGTATCGCTGTTGTCGTATACAACATGACGACCAGGCCCGCCCACCTCAGGGCGGTCGATTGTTCCAGGTTGAAACCTTGCAAGACATTGGGAAGGATGCTCGGCAAGAACATCAACTGCACGGTCGTTGAGAAACAAAGCCCCCATCCGATCAGCGTCCTCCAGCTCACTGCACGTTTCCCAACACCACCCCTTTTTCCTGACTCCCGGGGCGTATCAACCACGTAGATGAAACAGAATACCAGTATGACAAGAATTAAGGCCGAAATGGGACTCCAAACCAACCGGGAATCTCGGCGAATGTCTTTGCCTTTGACACCTGGGAGCTGAGAATGTAACATACGGACCGCAAGGAAGGAAGGTCCTGTAGCCTCCCTCACACACCACGTCCAACAATCAAAGACATCGAGAAAAATGAAAGGAGTGAATAGATGCAGGGCTCGGTTTCTGTTGCCTGCGAAGCATTCCGTAAGAACCCCGACGGCTCCTGGACTTCGGTTCAAACGACTATCATCAGGGCCCCCATTGGGGAAATCCGAATAAGCCCCGGCATGACCTTTAGAAAAGGAGCAAAGCTGGTAGGCGTGGATGTTGCTGCCCTGCTCGAACAGGATTGCCTTTAGGGAGTTTTCGTGCCCTGCCTCCTCTTGCCCAGCACACGATTTGTCTGAGCGGAAGCTCTATCTGTGTCAATGGCAACTTCTAATTGCTCCGAAAAGCCCTTGATATGTCGTGCCGCAGCATGTAGGATGGCTTCGGTGGGGGGAATGAACACAAGATTTGTCCTTGCGCGGTGTTGGCAAAAGCAATAGATTCAAGTTTGACTCCGGGAGACAATGCACTATTCGGCCGATGAGATAGAGAATATACTCTACCATTTGAACTACCGGTGGAGGCTCCAGGCCCTGGCGGTTTGGAGCGGCAGGAAGGACCCTTTTGGGAACGGGGGACTTTATGCAGGGCTCGACCACTTCCTCAGGCCGGAGACCCTGGAGGATATAGAAAAAATCCCTCCAGACAATGACCGAAGAGACAAACTTCGGTACACATTCATGGACCACTTCCTTCGCCGTGAGCTTCAGCCCTATGATGCGGAGATGAAGACCTGGATGAAAGGGGCGGCAGCCCACGTGGACGGCCGGAAAATTTACTGGGGCGATATAATCGCCTTTTGTCAGAAAGAAAGCACTCGGCAACAGCGTCGCGTAGTGCAGAAAGAGACCCGACCCCTGTGCAAGTTCTTGAAACCCTTTGCCCTAAACTACTGGGAGGCCCTCCTTGACACCCTGAAGGCATCTCTGGGTTTTAGGAGCTACAGGGAATATTGCACCCAGAAAAAACAGATCGACTATTCGGCCCATTATGGACTGGTAAAAAAGATCCTCTCTGCCACAAGCGATCTCTACTCTTCCTCGATGGAGCAGTGGGTGAGCAGGCGCTACCACGACACTTTGCGCTCTCTTACCCGCTTTGACGCCATCAACCTGTTGAGTTTGACCGAGTTTGATTCCCTCATGCCCCGCAAGGGGATTGAAAGGTTCGTGGCCTTTTTCAGGCACTGGGGCATGGACCTCGAGTACGACAGGAACATTCATATTGATCTAGACCAAAACCCTGAAAAAACTTCCGAGGCCATTTGCTTCGTCCTCCAGGTCCCGGAAGAGGTCTACGTGCTCATGAAACCCCAAGGAATGTGGCTGGACCTGGAGTCCCTGGGCCACGAACTGGGCCATGCCTTGTTTACAGCCAACATCTCGGGTGAATTGCCCTTTGTCGTAAAGGAGATCTCCAGAAGCGGTGGCCTGAGCGAGGCCTTTGCTTTTCTCTTGCAGAATGTGACAATGTCTGTCCCCTTTATGACCAGGGAGCTGGGCATTGATGAGGAAACAGCGTCCATGCTCCACTACCATAAGGTCTTGAAGGACATGTCGGTCTTCCGCCGATACGCGGCAAGGTTTCTCTCGGAGTATGAAATGTTCGAACGGGAGGACTTGGAGAACGGAGAGGGATACGCTGAGACCATGGCAGAGCATACCGGGTTTTACTACCAGCCCGAGGCCGCTCTTTTTGATCTTGCAGCGGAATTCTACAGCCTGGACTATGTGCTCGCCTGGATGGCCGAGGCCATGATGGAGCATCATTTTCAGTCTCTGCACGGGGCCGGTTGGATGTTTTTTGAAGACACGGCCTCGACTCTGAGGAGCTGGTGGAGGGAGGGACATCGAGATGATGTATTTGGCTTCCTGAATCGCGTCGGCCTGGGGGATCTCTCCCCGGACTCACTCATCAGCCGATGGGAGAGAGTCTTGCAATAGCCCTGGTCGAGGGCCTGTGAGTGCTCAAGCCCGGATCTCCGCTTTTCACAGGATTCTTTCTCCAGGATGCTCACATGGTCGAGACTGTGTGCGGGGTTGAATGGAACGCCGCTGCCCCTGTACCCTCTAGCCCTGTTTGCAAATCAATGTTCCTGGATGTTGACATATCGCCTGGAATTTCCCTATAGTCTGGAGAAACACCGAAGGCCGCAGGAGAAGACACATGGGAGAGGGAAAAGAGTATCTTCCTGTCACTATAGACAAGAGCCACATAATCACCATTGGAGAGCGACTCTACGAACAGAGCATAGAGCTCGTGAGGGAACTCGTGAACAATGCCTATGATGCGGATGCAACGAGGGTGGACGTGACGGTTACACCCGAGGAGATAACCGTGGCCGACAACGGTGAAGGCATGGACCTGGAAGGGCTCAAACAGTATTTCAACGTGGGATCCAACCTTAAGTTACAGAACCCCATATCCCCGAAATTCGGCAGGGACAGGATCGGACAGTTCGGGATAGGGAAATTCGCGAGCCTTGCGGCTGCTTCTTCCTTTGAAATCACGACGCAGAAGGGTGATTTTGCCGCAAGAGTGGTGTTTGACAGGGACCGGTGGATGGCCCAGGGCGACTCCTGGGGGGTTCCCCTTGAAATCCTGGAACCAGATCCCAGAAGGGGTGACGGGACCACGGTCAGGCTCCTGGGGTTGAAAAAATCCTTCGAGCCAGAACACGTGATTGAAAGAATAGCCGAAGGTGTCCCAATCAGGGCGAAAAATTTCTCGGTCTACGTAAATTCTTACAGGGTGACAGCCAGGACCTATTCCGGCAACCGCATCCCTGTATTCGAGGGGACAGAGCACGGAATAATCCATGGTGAAATAGTGATACTGCCTGCCTACCGCGCTTCAAAGGACGACATGGGCATAGAGGTCAAGGTAAAGGGCGTGACCGTGTGCCGTGAGTTGTTTGACATGGCATCCTGGGGAAAGGCGGCCACAAGGATCAGGGGAGAGGTGAATGCAGATTTCCTGCCCCTTACCAGCGATCGGTCCGGATTCATAGAGGATTCAGAGGAGTACATAGCATTCAGGAAGGCCATGGATGAGACCATGGCAAAGGTAAAGCAGGCCTATAACCGTCTTGCCTCGGTTCGTGAGAACAGAAAGGTCAGCCGGGCCCTGAAAGAGGCCCTGGAAAGGGTGCACAGGGCCCTCATGCTAAATCCCGAATTCTCACCCTTTGGTGTTGTACCCTATGCAGAGCCTGGCAAGGAGGGAGTCGGGGAGAGTGGGGTAGAGCCACCCGGCCGGAGTGAAACCGACGACACCGTCGAGATTGAAGATGTGGACGTGGAGGTGGAGTCTGAACCGCAAAGGGGGGAAGAGGAAGAAGCCTCAGAGCAACAGGAAAGTCCCGATCCGGCGGAGAAAAGGAAAAGGCCATCCCTCAGGATCGCAACACCCAACGCCGTGGTCAGGAGGCTCAAGTTCGGCGAGGCAGGGGTTACCTGCTGCCTGGACCACCTGGGGGAACAGGGGCCCGAGTGCATGACCGAAGGGACCGTAATATACATAAACAGGGATCACCCCCTGTACAAGCGCGAGTCCAAGAAGAAAGAGGCCCACATACTGAATATCGCCCGCCTGATAACCCAGGAGATATCCCTGATGAAGAACCCCGAGGACCCCCGGGATGCTTACAACCGCCAGTCCAAACTCCTGCGCGATGCCTTCGAAGATCCCGGTGAGGAGGCCTAGTTGCAAGAGGAGGGGTCCCAATGGAACGAATGGGTCCACAAGATGGACTCTGTTCCAATAACCCTAGGACACCTTTCCCGAATTTCCCGCTGGAAGAGATTTCGAAACTTCCAGTTTCCGGCACATGAAGATACCCTGTCCGTCAACCTGATTCCTTTTGATCCTCCATCTCTTTCACAGCCTGCTCTTTTCTTTTTTGACGAAGCTCCATCTTTTCTTTCGCCTTTTTCTTCCGCTTCAATTCTTTTTGAAATTTTTTGAAGCTATGAGTATTGCGTTTTGCCATAACCGCCTTTCTCCCTGTGCCCGAACCTGACAAGGTCTCTCCTGTGTCTGCAACACAATGATCCACTGGAGGAGGTCAGGTCTCGTCTAGGATCTGCTCTATCAGTAACTACGCCCCCCACCCTGTCTTCCTCCTCTTCTGCCACCGCCAAATCCTCCCCTGCCGCCTCGGCTTTCAGTGCGAGGGTGAGCCTCATTCACCTTTAGTGCTCGTCCCTTGAGCTCTTTGTTGTTCAAGTCGTTGATTGCCGACTGAGCGTCGGTATTGTTGCGCATCTCTACAAACCCAAATCCTTTTGAGCGTCCTGTGTAATTGTCTTTGATAATCCTGACCGATTGTATCTCTCCGAAACCCTCAAAGGCCTTTTGCAGATCCTCTTCGGTCACCTCATAGGATAGATTGCCTACGTATATGTTCATTTTGATCCCCTTCTCCTCGTGGATATTGTTATGTTAAACTTGAAACCCCTGTTCTTCCGTCTCCCAATAGTTTTTTCCTGGCTATTTCGCTGTTGCGACACACAACCGGGATTCCGCGCGGGTGAAAAAACGCGTCTCTTTTTCACCTTTCCTCCGGCGAATAATGTTGCCTGTACCTGAACGGGGTATCTGTTCCTTTTGTTCTGCTGCGGCTCGGTCAAGTTGATCAAGCATCCTCTTGAGTTCCGCATTTAATTGATTCTGTGTATGTTTATTCATTATTATTCCTATTGCTCCCTGTGTTGCTCCTTTCAGCCTCTGGCGAGCCACGCATCGATGGCCTCCTTGTCAAATCGCCAGACCCTACCGATACGCACTGAAGGGATTTTGCCTTCCTTTGATAGTTTGCATATTGTTATTTCATGTAATTTTAGATATTTAGCCATCTCCTTGGTTGTCATAATCTGTGCCAAAACAGCTTCTCCTTATGTAGTATTGAATCCCCGGGAGCCTGGCCCCTGATAGGAGGGATCAGAGACGACTTGTTCCCCAAGAGAATCCTTCCCAGGCCGAGAAGCCCATAAGCGGCGACCCGGCCCTACCCTGTTCACAGTGATAACACCAGGCCCCCTGGACAACTTGATACAACCCATCTGTCGTGATCGGTCCAGGGGAAGGTGCACCAACTTCGGCCTGGAATTACATGGGACCAGGGGCGCCTCATAGTTTGATGTTCATTAGTCGTCTGGCAACCTCATCGGCAAGTTGCTCATCGGGTTCCTTGTCGCCGGGCATTGTCACCCAGCCCTGCTTTCTTACATAATCACTCCTGTTGTTTTCTCCCCAGGATTTTAGTTTTTTCATCTCATTGAGTCGCTCTTCCCTGTTCGGATCCTGCATAAACTGCGCGAGAGCAATCACTGCCAGTCGATCCATAACGGCATCTGCGGCCATTGTCTGGGCTTGGTTCTTGGCGGAACTGCTGGTCACCACCCATCCTGCCGAGAAAATGACAATGAGCAATACAATCGCACCGATCCCCAGACCCCATGCAAACGGTTTTATGTCTTGTTTCTTCATAATCTAGCTACCTCCTCTAGTTCCAACCGGGTTAACTGAATTCCCTATTACAGGGAAGAAACGGCCATTTTGGAAAATGAAAGCCATTTCTATCCTGAGACTTACCAGGCACTAATTACGTTACCATCAGCTAAAAAGATCTAGCTTGAAGAAAAAGGTGAGGTTCAAACATGAAAACGCAATAGAAGGGTAAGCGATTCAGACGAAGGGGAGAAAAATTATGGAGAGCGGAAAACCGCTTCCTGCCGCCGCGGATATTTATACAGGCACCCTTTTTCGCCATGACGTTTCAAGCTCCCGAGAGAATACCCTCCTTCCACCGGGAGCATGGTTAAAGCATTTTGAGTGGTTTCTTCATGGGAAGGTCCTTTCCTGTCGTCAAAAGGTTAGAATAGTGTGGTATCGCATCCTACAGGCTAATTGAATATGGAATGGCAACTTTAAGCATTATCAATGAATGTATCTCATTGTTACTGGAAACAATAACATTTCGATTTATTATTTACATATACTTAATTTAACCCGAATAGAAAAAATATGTCAATCTTTTATTTTAGTTTATTTTATTCTCTCAGTAAAAATAAGATCCCCGCAGGCCCGCATGACGGTCTGAGCGAGGCCCTCCAGAATAACAATTGAGCCTGATCAGCCCTTTCCAGAAACCCTCCTCCTGTAGACGACAGGCAGCCAGTTATCCGCTAGTCAATCAATCGTGTTGCAGGGTTTTGAGGCGTTCAACATGACAGGTGGATCCCGGAGTGGGACAATCCTGTATTCTTCTGTCCGCGTGTTTGCCCGTTAATGGGAAAGTATCTGACTCAAAAACTGCTTTAGCCGTGGACTTTCCGGTCTGTCAAAAAAATCATCAGGAGAAGATACTTCGACAATTTGCCCCTCATCCATAAACATAATTCGATCAGCGAGATTGCGGGCGAATCCCATCTCATGGGTAACTATAACCATGGTCATGCCTTCTTCCGCCAGGGTTTCAATTACCTGAAGCACCTCATTCACCATTTCCGGATCAAGGGCCGCAGTGGGCTCGTCAAAAAGGAGAACCTCCGGGCGAAGGCAGAGAGCGCGCGCGATGGCGACTCGCTGTTGCTGACCACCGGACAATTGATTCGGGTATTTTCTAATAAAGTCAGACATTTGAACACGTTCCAGGTAATACACAGCCCGATCCATTGCTTCGGCACGGGATATGCCGCCACCCCATACCGGTCCTACAGTCAGGTTCTGCAATACCGTGAGGTGTGGGAATAGGTTAAATTGTTGAAAAACCATGCCGATCTTATGCGCAATATCCCGTTTGACTCGCTGTGTAATCTCTCCTGCCTTAACCTGTATGGAGCAAACCACAAGTGCACCTTCCTGGAACTCTTCGAGAAGATTTATTGTGCGTATAAGGGTCGATTTGCCCGATCCGGAAGGCCCACAAATGACTATTTTTTCACCCGAAGTTACCTCAAGATCGATATCCCGAAGCACATGAAACGTATCAAACCATTTGTTCACCATATGCATGGCGATCAAAGGGGAATCGAATTCGGTGTGCAATCTGTTTTTTGTATTCAATTCTTTCCCCTTACCATTCTCGATTTTGTTTCATTCATGATTGCTCGCGATGTTCAAATCGTCTGCTATATTTTGATAATGAAAAACAGACCAGCATGAAACACAGGGCTGCAAAGACGTATCCCGAGATCAAAATATGAGTACCACCGATCCAGTCCTGTGAAGCCACCCCAGAATGGATGACGGCCATGAAATCAAATAATCCGATTACCAGGAGAACGGTGGTTTCTTTGATGATGGCTACCATACTGTTAACAAGAGCCGGAATAATCACGCGGACTGCCTGCGGGAGTATGATGAATACAAACGTTGCAAGCCAGCCAAGTCCTATGGTAGTAGCCGCCTCGTATTGTCCACGTCGTATTGATTGAAGTCCTCCTCTGAACACCTCCGATATCATAGCCCCGTTAAACAATAAGAAGGCAATCAGTGCCCTGGCGAACAGGTCAATATGGACACCTTCAGGTAGAACAAGCGGAAAGATTGTCGCTGCCACAAACAGGACAGTGAGCAACGGCGTGCCCCGCATCAACTCTACAAAAGCAATGCAGAAGGTTTTTATTATCGGCATGTTGGACATTCGACCGACCGCCAGGATAAGCCCGAGGGGGAGAGAGAATATCATGGTAAACACGGCGGTTACAACCGTTATTAATACACCACCCCACTCATTGGTGGGTACCGTTGCAAGCCCGAATACACCACCTAGCAATATGACTGCCGAAAATGCAGGAAACAACGTCAGCGAAACAGTGATGGCGATACCTTTAGCGGGAATCCTATCGACTGTGATCCACACAATCTGTCCTATCAAAAGGGCCATGAATGTGTATACCCGCCACAGTTCTTCATGTGGATATTGGCCAGCAAGGATCGGTTTCCACCGGGCGATGATATAGGGCCAGCAAGCTCCGTCGGGGTCGGGACAGGCAGCCGCGGAATCGCCAAACCATTGCGCTGCAAGGACACCCCACTTAATGAACCAGATCCCCACGGTGACAAAAAAAACTATCACAATGCACGTTAGGATTCCATTGGGGACAGAGGAGAAGGCCCTTTTTAAATTCCGTAGTGACGCGCTGTCTCGTTCCACTGGAGGCTGCCGTGGTTCCAGGAGTTGCTTGCGAACATACAGGGCCATCAAGTACCTCCTCG
>JAFDIC010000117.1 GCA_019308525.1 Deltaproteobacteria bacterium | reverse complement strand
TGATTGCGGCGTACGCTAAGTACGCCTCATCACACGAGATTCGCGCGCCTTGAACTTGAAGCTTTTTACTTTGCCATCTCAGTTTTGACTTTTTACGAACTCGTCCTCCTTGAATAACCCCCGGAATTATTGTGTTCGTAAGTCAATCATCGCCACGCGGAACAGATCGTCTCTCCCTTCGAGGAAATGCGTGATCCTTTTCCTGTCCCCGGTGTCCCGGTCAAGCGAAGGCCGACAACGTGTCAATACCTAACCCGATGCTCTCGTCAATTCCTCAAACTCTCCCGGCAAGAAATTGTCAGCCATCTTTCTGACCCAGGCCCTTGTTGAAAGGTAATAGACCTTGGGCTGGGTGCCCAGACGCTCCAATAGCCTGAAGGCATTGGGATCCTTTATTAGCCTTGACACCCTGTGCCGGGGATTGTTGAGGTCTCCAAAGGTAATGGCCTGGGCAGGGCATGCCTCTGCGCAGGCGGTTATGTATTCATGCTCCTCCACCTCCCTTCTTCCCTGAGCATAGGCCCTGTTCCTGGCCCTCATGAGACGGTGATGGCAGAAAGAGCATTTTTCCACCACCCCCCTCATCCTGACAGAGACCTCCGGAGAAAGGGCCCTTTCCATGCCCCTTGAGAAGGGCTTGGCAAGGGAGAAGCCATCATACCAGTTGAAATATCGGGCCTGGTAAGGACAGGCCGCCTGGCAATACCTGCACCCTATGCACCGCGGATAGATCTGGCTCACTATGCCCGTATGGTAGTCTATCTTGGTGGCCGTTACCGGGCAGACAGAGACGCAAGGGGTGTTATGATGGCAATGCATGCAGGGCCTGGGCAGGTAGCAGACCTCTGTATAGGGGAAGGGTTTACCGTTCGTAAACTTGAATACCTGCATCCACGAGATACTGCGCTCCTTGTCCGATTCGTCCGCCCTGACGGTCACGTTGTTTTCAGAGGCGCAGGCGACCACGCATGTGCCGCAACCAGTGCACTTATCCAAATCAATGACCATTCCGTACTTGTATTTCCCTTTTTCCTCTTTCATCATCTTCCTCTGTGATACACCAAAGGGATTTTTTCACCAAAACCGGCTTGTGCACCGGGGAGACTACCGGGAGGTCAGGCCTTTCTGATCCTGACCCTGGTATTCCACCAGGCCGTCTGTCCGCTGAGGGGATCCTTCAGGCGAGAAACGATCTCCAGCGGGTTAGCTCCCTTGTCCCTGGTGAAGGCATCATATGCCCAATGCCCGAAGCCCAGCGGGAGATATACAATACCAGGCATAGCCCCCTCAAAGACATTTACCCTGACCTTCAATTTTCCGTCCGGGGATTCAATGATGATTCTGTCGCCCTGCTCCAGGCCATATTGGTCGGCAGTGCGGGGGTTTATCTGGGCAAAGGATTCCTCCTTTCTCAACTCGTCATCGAACAGGGTCTTGTTAAGATAGGGAGGATTAGGAGCCCAGCCGCTCGAAAGGTTTATGATCCCATAGGGCAACAGCAAGAGGGGATACCCTTCATCTTCTTGCCGGGACAGGAGGGGTTCGTAGTGGGGCATAAAGGCCTCATCGCCCTCCACCGTGACATTCAGGCGCCTGAAAAGGGAGCCACCCGAGGAGCTGGCGGAATATGCGGCAGCAGCCTCCTCAATCCTCAAGCTGTAAAACTCGAACTTGCGGCTGGGAGTGTCAAAGATGCGTCCCCAGTCGGCGAATTCATGTCGGGGTCTATACCAGAACCCACCTGCCCCCATATCCTTCCAGAATTCCGCGAAGCTTTCATAGCGTTTCTCGGGATAGTGACCGGCTCCCGTGATCTTCCACGGAGGCCTGCTGCTATCATAGCGGGTAAGGCCGCCTCCTCCCTGTTCGAAGATGTTTCTCGCCCGGTCCTTCAAGAATTCCTCGAAATTCTTCCAAGGGCAGGATATCGCTACACCTCCCCCCATCATCCCGGCCAGGGCAAGGAGCACATCTCCAGTGTTCCTGGTGTCATAGAGGGGGTCTACCGCTGGCCTTGCGATTCCATACAGGGGGTATTGGAGGCCGGAGGGCCAGAACACGTCGTTTGTCTTCTCCAGGAAGGTGTGATCAGGGAGAACGAGGTCAGCCATATATGAGCTTTCGTCCCTAAAGGGAGAGAAGCTGACGATATAAGGGATCTTTTTCATGGCACTCAGCAAGGTCTTGCACCCGGGAGAGTCGTGGGCCGGGTTGGCGGAGAATAGGAGCAGGGCCTCCACCGGTGGGGAGTCGCTCTCAATTATGGCATGGGCCAAATTGTGGATCAGGGATTCCCCGAAGGGAAACTCTCTTGTCCTCGCCCTGTCAATGGGCTTCTTTTTCAGCCCTTCCTTGGCGATATTGTCCGGTTCAAAATCGGGCAAGGCAAGAAAGGGCCCGGTGTCATGGATGAGCACTCCCCCTGATTGGTTGATATTGCCCTTGAGTGCGTTGAGGCTTTGAACGGCCATGAATTCATAAAGGCTTCCGTTGAGATCTCCCTTGCCCTTTCCGGCAAGAGCGATCGCTCTCCTGGAACGGGCAAAGTCTTTGGCCAGGGAGACGATATCCCTCGCTCTCAGTCCCGTAATCTCTGCAACAATGCCGGGAGAATATTTCTGTTCCAAGATCGTTCGAAAGCCCACGTGGCCTTTGCCCTGAGCGTCAACCCAGTCGTGGAAGCCAAAGGTATGTCTTTCCACAAAGGACCTGTGGTAGAGGCCGTCCCTTACCATTACATGGGCTATTGCCAGGGCCAGGGCGGCCTCTGTCCCTGGTCTGGGGGCAAGCCACCGGCTGGCCTTGGAGGCTGTTTTGGAGGCCCGGGATTCTACCTGGACGATCTTCACCTTTCCTTTCAGGGGAGGGCTATGCCACAACCCCCAGAGGTTGAGCATCCTCCCGGGAGCCCCCCACCCTTCAATGAGTCCGCAGCCGAAACTCAATATGAAATCTGCGTTTTCCAGATCATAGGAGACGGGACCTTCATATCCCATCATGAGTCGATTGGCCAGCCGGAAGGTCTCTTCCATTGTAGGCATTCTCAAGTAATTAGGGCTCCCATAGGCCCTGAGCAATCTCTCAACCAGAAGGGACAAGGAGGATCCAGGACGGTTGCCGTCAATGGCCACAAGGGCCTCCGGCCTTCCCTCGGATCTAAGGGAGAGAAGCCTGTCGCCCAATTCCCCGAGGGCCTCATCCCATGAAATTGGCACATATTTCCCCGATCCCCTGGGCCCGAGGCGTTTCATGGGGGAGGTGAAGCGAATGTTTTCATTGTAAAGGAGTTGCAAGCTTCCTGCGCCCAGGGGGCAAATGCCACCCGGATTGACAGGGTAGTCGGTGCGACCTTCTATCTTTACGGCCCGGGTGTCCACCTTGCGCACCAGGAGACCGCAGCCCCCTGGGCACAACTGGCAAATAGTGGTAACGTGAGAATAGGCGCCTACCGGAGGTTCAGGCACCCAGGGCCAGTTCTGGGTCCATATGGCAATGTCATCGGTGAGCTTCCAGGGCAGGGGCGAAAGATTGATGCCGGCGGCTCCTCCCACGAGAAGTTTGATAAAATTTCTGCGGTTGAACGCTATGGATTTCGCAAGGCCTCTTTTTTCATGTTCCATGTCTCACACCCTCTCACTTATGGCACACAAAGCAGGCGTTGTTTTCCTCTTTCCCTTTCTTGGTATGACAATCGGCGCAATCGTCCATTTTCATGCTGTCCCAGCTATTCCTCTTGAAACCAGCGATATTCGTCCCCCAAATGTTTATACTGTATCCCGAGAGGCGATTTCTTTTATAGGGAGGGAGCTTGTCCCTTTGGGCATGATCGCCGTGGCAGGTCTCGCATTTCTCTTCCCCCATTTTCACCATGGAGATATGGGAAAAATACACATTGTCGGGCTGCCTGGAGTAGACCCGCCAGGGGACCTGCTTTTTGTTGGCCACATAAGCCTTTAGAAACTTTTCCTCCTCCGGGCTTTCACCCCAAGGCAATTCAGGGTCATCGTGACACTCCATGCACTTTTCAAGGCGGGGGATACCGGTGAAGGTCCCGTCTTCCCGAAAGCTGTGACAGTAATAGCATCTTTCCTGGCCCTCTTTGCCTTCCATGACTTCCATGATATCAGGATCGGTGTGGATCAAGTGACTGAAATTGATGGGCTGTTGCTCTTCAGAATAGAGAGCCATGGGGAAAAGGAGCCAGCCTGCTATCAAGGCGGGCACAAGACCTGCGAGAAAATAGACCAGGCCGCTCTTGAAGGGATGGGATATGAGTTCGGCATAATAGGTGGTCAAGCGATCAAGAAGGACAGTAACTGCCCCGCGTATTTTCACCCGGATGGAAGAAAAACCTTGGTTTTCCATGTTGAGTCCTCTTCCAAAGTGTTTGATATTGCATGATGAAAGGGCAATAAGTGACTGCGTATTTACCTATTAACCATCCCTTTGTCAAGGGAAAAACCCCTCGGCAAGGGACATGAAGATTCTTCTGGCTCCTGGCTTCCCTGTATTGTCTGCTGTTACGGGCCCTATTACCACCTGTACGCCCGCTTCGCCCTGATGTGGCCTTTCTCCGGGGCGGCTAACAGCCTGGTGCCCGGAAGGAAAGACAGGGACAGGTTTGGATGCGTGAGTTGACCCTGGATCCCCCTGGAAGTGGAGCTACTATTGACGGGACCTGGGGTCTAAAAGAATTTCCTCATGCGTTTTCGCCGCCTCTTGGCGGCCTTTGCCTGCTTTTTCTTTCTCTGGACACTGGGCTTGTCATAGAACCTGCGCTCTTTGATCTCAGAGAAAAAACCTTCCTTTGTCAGTTTTTTTTTGAGGTCCTTAATGGCCTTTTCAATCTGATTGTCCTGGACGATAACTTTCATAACATCATCTCTCCATCATGGGGTAAAAAACAAAAGAGCATCTCCTGGGAGATGCCCTTCCAAGCCTTCAACAACAGATGAGGTAAAGGTCTAGTTCATGATACCCTCCCCGTCAGGCAAACATGGCCCAATACACCCTGTGTTTCAGAAGGCATGGAGGCGTTCTCACCAAAAGGGATACAGGGTTCTATCAAAAGGACGGGCATTTTCCCATCGCCTGATTCCTTGCTCAGCCCTGTCATTTGATTGATCACCCCCTTTCAAAGGCGCTATTTCACAGACGAAATCCTGGTGACAAGTAGCTATTTACAGGAATGCAGGAACAATTGTCAAGTTATTTTCCTTGGAATTGGCCGGTCTTTCAATCCAGCCTTTATAAGGCGAGATGATTTGCCGGATCCTGCCTGGTCGGGGGAATTGACCGAAGGCTAGTTGCGCCTGAGGAGCCTTGCAACGCATTCAACGTGGTAGGTATGGGGGAACATGTCCACCGGCTGTATTTCCGCAATCCGGTATCCCTGGGCCATGATCTCCAGGTCCCTTGCAAGGGTGGAAGGATTACAGGAGACGTAAACGATCCGCCTTGCAGAGAGCCCCATTACCATAGATAGGACCTCCTTGTGCATGCCCGCCCGGGGTGGATCAATGACCAGGACATCGGGCTTGAGCCCCAGGCCGGGGAGGGACGACCTGATGTCTCCCGTGATGAATCGGCAGTTGTAAACCCGGTTTTTCCTGGAGTTTGTTATGGCATCGTTGACCGTACTTTGCGCCAATTCCATACCGATCACCTCCCTTGCGCCCTTTGACAGGAATATGGGAATGGTTCCAGTGCCGCTGTAAAGGTCCAGGACGACTTCGGAACCGGACAGATCAGCATACTCCAGGACTTTGGTGTAGAGCGCCGCTGCGGTTAGTGAGTTGGTCTGGAAAAAGGAGTTCGCAGAGATCTGAAACTCGTAAGGCCCGATCCTGTCATGAATCATGCCCTGGCCGAAGAGCACGATCTCCTTTTCGCCAAGGGCGATGGATGCCCGCCTGGTATTGATGCTGTTTACCACGGTCTTGATGCGGGGATGCACAGGGCAAAGAGTCTTTACCAGGGGTTCTAGCAAGTCGGGGCTTTCCCGGGAAGTCACAAGATTCACCATCCACTCGTCGTGAAAGAAGGAGTACCGTAATGTCAGGAACCTCCAGTATCCCTGGTGGCTCATGAGGCCATAGACAGGCACGCCGCTTTTCTTCACCATCTCCTTCACGTCACGCAGTATCCGGTTTCCCTCCTCTTGCTGGAGCAGGCAGGCGTCAAGGTCAATGACCTTGCTGAAGGTCCCAGGTACGTGGAGCCCCAAGGCGAATTCTCTGGCAGTTTCACCCCGCCTCCTTTCATATTCCTCCGGCAAGTACCAGCGGCGGTCAGAGAAGGAAAACTCCATCTTGTTCCTGTAAGAGAACACCCTGGTTGAAGGAATGGTATCCCGGACAATAACTCCTCTTAAGGCCCCGATCCTGGATACGGCCTCCTCCACGTGCTGCTTCTTGTACAAGAGTTGCCGCTCATAACGCATGTGCTGCCACTGACAGCCCCCGCAATAGCCGTGGTAGGGACAGGGTGGATCAATCCTCTCAGGAGAGGATTCAAGGAGTTCTTCTATCCTGGCCTCGGCATACGCCCTTTTTTTCTTGATGATTCGCCCGAGGACCTTGTCTCCCGGGATGGCTCCACTCACAAAGATCACATACCCGTCCACCCTGGAGACACCCTGTCCGCCAAAGGCGACCTTTTCCACGCGGAGCTCAAGGAGATCCCCTTTCTTTAGCAGCCCTGTCGAGGTCATTGCGTTTCACGCAGCATTAGTCTTCTGTCAGCCACAACATCTGGGACACGCCGCCGGGGGGACCGGGTATCTTGGTGCTTCCCCCTTCCCCGGCGCCCGTCAGCCTGCCTCCGGCACTCACAAGCCCTGCCGCCTTCTCACCCCTCGTGATGACCCTGACCCCGGAAGGGATGAAGCTTTCGCCCATTACCCTGTAAGTGTCCTGGATCGTTCTGATCGCCTTTTCAGAAATATCGTTTTCCCGGGAAAAATTCAGCGCCGAGGTCCCCCAGGAAAACTCCAGGGCATAAACAAGGGCGTTTCCTGCGGGATTGCAGGGCTCTGCAAGGGTGGGCTGATGGGAGGTAAAGAACAGGTTCTTGAAAAACAGTGTCGGCTGGCTCAAGATGCGTTCCCCGCTGTGGTCAAGGGCATCATCAGGGCAATCCCCCTGCTTGTCCAGGACCTTGTAGAATCCCTTTGCCTGCCCTTCCAAGAGCAGGTCCTTTAGGGCCTTCTGGCCCAGTTGGTCGTCAGTGTCGCGGTCCCCGTCCCCGTCCAGATCTGCATCCTCGTCCAGTTCGTCGCAGGTGAGATTCAAGAGGTCCCTCTCATCTACGAGCCGGCCCAGGTCCCTCACAGCGTAAAAGCGGTTGGAGATCATGGTGTAGCGGGGATGGGCCAGGTCCCCGGTGCCAAAGTAAAGGACGGGCCCTGTGGACCATTCATTTCCGCCAAGGGACAGGTCAGGGGAAAAGAAGGCCTTCCTGCCACCATCCGTCTCGTCCAGGGAAGCCGAGCTCAAATCGGTGCCGCCGCTTTGAAGGGTTGACCCTGGATTTGACACAAAGATCCTTTTCACCTTCCACCTGGCGGACTGGGGGTCTCTGTAATCATGGGTCGAGTCTGCGTTGTAATCATAGGTGATCTTCCATATCTGGGCGTATATGTCCGCCGCATAGATCAAGATCTTTGTCTCCGTGATGGGGATAACCGAAAGATCGGCAGGAAAACAGTATTTCATTGAGGCGTAGCCCTGCTCCATGCCGGTTGTTATGTCCTCTGTCTCGTCACCGTCTGAGTCCTTGTAACCATAGGCGGCCTTGAAGAGCAGGCTCCCGTCTTCCATGTCTGCCACGAATATGCCGCGTCCCATGGTGTCCGTGCCCGGGTTCCACCTATCATATCCCCCTGTCCCTCCCATGGTCGCGGAATGGGATTCCGCAGGGTCCCGGACCCCGTTGAGGTTGTCGTCCGAGTAAGGTTCGCCGGGATCATAAATCCCGTTTCCGTTGAGATCCTTGTAAGTTTCACCACCGTAATACCTGCCGTCCTTGTCCGCATCATCGAAGGGCTCAGGAAAACCGTCTTCCAGGGGGTCATATCCTCCGCCGAATATGACGACGGTCTTGGAGGTGTTCTCGGCGGTCTTGATGGTGGCAAAAAAGGGCCTGCTCCAGGTATAGCCCAGTTCCTCAAATCCGGGCGTTCCTTGGATGCCCCCCTGGATATGCCATTTGACAAACCATTTGTCCGGGTCGGGGTCGGTTACGTCCAGGGCCCAGTAACTCCTTCCCCCGCGCCTTTCCCCAAAGACCAGGGTCTTTCTGAAATACTCGCCCGGATCCCGCGCACCGTTTCCGTTTGCGTCATTGAAGATGGCAGACCGCAGGAGGCTTATTGGTCCGTCCACCAGGTAGGGGTGGGCGGTAGGATCTGCGAATTCCTTGAGCCTCGTCAGGAGATCGCCCGGGACAAAGGCAAAGACCTCGTCGCCTGCCTCGTAGCCCAGGGAAGGGATATCCATATCCGTGAATACGTGGAGCATACCGTCATTTGAGCCCACGGCAACATAACGTCTCTGGAGGTCGCCCTTCTCATCCAGGTAATCGATGATCCTCGGCTCCGAGTGGATTATGTCTCCCAGTGCCCATTCCCTCTTGGACGTGGGAGCCCCGGCGGCCGGGTCGGCGTCAAATGTATAGCCGTACATGAAGTTGATTATCTTCAAACGCATGATGTCTGTATCAACCTCCAGGTCCCCGCTGGTGATGTTCTCTGGCGTGAAGTCCACCAGGGAGCCGTCTTTGTACGTCTTGATGTTGCGAAATTCAAAGTACGGCCCGGAGCCGGGTACCACAAAAGGATCATCGCCGGGCATGGCCTCCAGGAGTCGTTCTCCTGCCCCGCCCCTGTCCGCCTCGCCGCCGTCACTGGTCGAGGACCAGAAGGATATGGCGCTCGGCTTGAAGGTGCCGTCACAAAGCGCGGCAATGTCGCCGTTCTTGTCCACCACGGTCCACTCCGGCGCGGACCTGGCGCAATCGGTCCTGGCGAGATAGTCGAGCCCGTACTTCTTGAGGTTTCCCCGCCAGTAGGAATCGCCGATGGGTTTGAAAAAGGCCATGTAGAGATCATCACCGTTCTGGGCCCTGTTGGCCTCGTCCACTGAGACCACGGGAGCCACGTGGCTGGATCCCCGGTCCAGGATGTCCGAAAAGCTCCTGTTCAACTGCCGCTCCAGCTCGAGGGGGTTGACCACAAGGAAATAGGTATCGGGCTCACCGTTGCCGTCCTGGTCCCACTCGCTTTGCAAGTCAGGTATCTGGTTTTCGTTGATGTCCTCAAAGCCTCCCCATTTGGCCCCATACCATAGGGGGTCCTTGAGGAGGGTGGCGGTTCCCGTGGTACCGGGCTCAAAGATCCTGGTGGTCAAGAGCGGAAGGGGCTCTCCATCCTCCCACTCCGTCCTGGAGGCCGGAGGGGACACCCCGGGCGGGGTGTCCAGGAAATAATCCACGTCACCGGTTTCCGAGGTATAGGCATCCCTTACCTCCAGGTATGTCCCGTCGGCAGTGGTGCCGGAGATGATGTATCCCATGTGCTGGATGATACACCCGGCGGCAGAGTCAGAGGTAATGCTTATCCTGACCCTGGTGCCATCTGCCGGGTCGGAAACCGGGTCGGCGTTGTCGTCCATGACCTGGTACTCGTAGATGACGATGGCGTCCATGTCATGGTCTGCCCCCTGCTCCACGTCCTCGTAATTGATCCTGAACCGGCCATAGGTGGGAGTGATGTCCTCCACGAAGAAATCCACGATAGTATTGGTGAGTTGAAACAGGTCCTGGCCGGGTCCCGGGACCATGCAACCTC
>JAFDIC010000623.1 GCA_019308525.1 Deltaproteobacteria bacterium | reverse complement strand
CAAAACACTCGAATAGCTTCTTCTCCTATCGACAGGGTGCGGTCCAGCGCCTGCCCAACGGCAACACCCTGATCACCTCCACCCACGGGGGTCACCTCATCGAGGTGACCAAGGACAAGGAAGTGGTCTGGGACTATGTGAGCCCGATCCACAAGGGAAAGCCCAAGTGCTGGCTCGAGGACGGCGACGGTCACAACATGATGGCCAACATGATCCACCGGGCATACCGGTACGGGCCGGATTATCCCGGACTCAAGGGTAAGGACCTGAGTAAGAAGGTGCCCCTTGCCCCGGGGTGCCCCGAATTTGCGAAGATCTATGGGACCATTAAGTAACCAATAACTCCAACCCGAAGTCCCGCCCCGCCTAGAAGCTGATATCCCATCCCGACCCCGGGGTTTTCCCCGAGCCGGGGTGGGACTTAATCGCTTCGTTCACTATCCAGTTTTCTTCTCGGGGTTTTTCAGCCCATTTTCTTTTCCCGATTGCAAAAACTGGATATTCTTATTATGAAAAGGTCAGAACCAAGGCAATTTGACTTCAAGAAGCCTGCCGGGGTTGATTTTCCTTTTGAAATCAACTCCTTTGCCAAGATGCCGCGAGTGGCCTTTACTAAGTCTCCCAAGCGAACGAGCTTTTACGAGATCTTCTATGTCAAAGGGGGAGAAGGGGAAATCATCATAGATTTTGAGGCCTTTAGGATCAGCCCTCCTTCCGTGTATTTCAGCTGGCCAGGGCAAGTGCATTCGTGGCAGCTTGTGAAGCCTGCCACTGGGTACGCCATTCTATTTACGGGCGATTTTCGTTTTCTTAGTGACATAAATAAGAGTCTGATCTCAGAATTTGGCTTTTTTCACAGCATAGAAGAAGCTCCTCATTTACCCATTGAGAGGGCCCAAGAGCCTGTTATTGACCAACTTGTTGAAGCCCTAACAAGAGAGTACAGGATAAAGCAGTTCGGGCAGGCTTCTCTGCTTCGAGCCTATCTCCATATCCTTCTGATTCATATCCACAGATTCTATGAAACGGCGCACGGACCTGATGTTTCAACAAAGACCTCATCCCTGGTGCGGAGGTTCAAACGCCTCGTATCTAAGAACTTTCTTAAGGATAGGTCGGTTGAGACCTATGCAAGCCGCCTTGGGATAACGCCAGGACACCTCAGGGATACGGTAAAGGCGGCAACAGGAATGACGCCAGGACAGATCATCAGAAATACATTAGCCCTGGAGGCCAAAAGGTTGCTGGTCCATACAGACATGACAGTTGCTGAGATCTGTTACGCGCTTTCCTTCGAAGATCCTTCTTATTTTGGTCGTTTTTTCAAGCGAGAAACCGGTCTGAGCCCACGTGCTTTTCGGGAACAAACCCGCGAAAAATACCAACTGAAAGACCAGTGACCCATATTCAGATGAAGGAGGCCTTCAAATCCTGTGTCGTATCAGCCTGTTGTAGATCAGGCCTTGTTGTTGTCGCAAGTTCTTTTACTCACCAGCGAAAAGTGCCATTCTTTCCGTAACCAGTCCCTTCTTCTGCACTGTTTTGTGGCTATAATCTCTAACATGTATGGCTCTTAAATCGCTGGGAAACCTGCAGACTCAAACTCTTTTGAAGCCATAAGGAGGTAATCATGAAAAGATGGGGAAGGCTATTGACCACCCCCATTATTCAGTTGGTCCTGGTAGCGTTGGTGACATGGGCAGGGCTTTTCTTCTTAACCTCGCATGTCACTGCTTCTTTTCCAAAAGGAGGGGGATCAAGTGCCCTTTCAAACAAAAAGATTGTCCTTACTTTACTCACAGAAGTATTTGGGAAGCGGGACAAGGAAGTTGTCAACAATCTAGTAAGGGGCGATGTTGACCTGATATCCCATCCCGACCCCAGGGCTTTCCCCCAGTCGGAGTGGGAATCCGAACTCCCACAGCATCGCGAGGCCCGCCTGATATCTTGAAGAGGGGAGCTTCTCAGCATACCCGGGAATATCCATAAGTAAGGCAAGATGCAGGATTAGAGACATTTTGCCCTTTAGCCGTTAACCATAAAGCAAGGAGGAGGTTGTTATGAAAGGTAAGGTGTTACTTGGAAGTTTAATTGTGATGGTCGCTTTGGGTTTTGTCTTTTCCCCGTGCCTCAAAGCAGGGGCCTCTGAGACAAAGGCATTTACTCCCAAGATGGGAAATGTCTTTGTCAAAGAGATCAGTGGAGTGAAGT
>JAFDIC010000006.1 GCA_019308525.1 Deltaproteobacteria bacterium | reverse complement strand
CTTTCCGATGCTTCAATCCACCTTGTCGTAGTGGCTGAATTGCATGGTAAAGGTGCCCCTGCCCTGGGAAAGGGATCTGAGGGATGTGGAGTACCCGAACATCTTGGAGAGGGGGACGTGTGCTGTTATGACCTGGGTCGGGCCCTTGCTGGATATTTGTTCTATTTTTCCCTGACGCGTGTTCAAATCTCCGATGACGTCTCCCATGAATTCTTCGGGTATGAGGATTTCAGCCGTCATTATGGGCTCCAGGAGGAGGGGCTCCGCCTTTTGGCACGCGTTACGGAATGCCATGGCAGCGGCAACCTTCAGGGCCATCTGGTCCGTGAAGGTCTCGTGGATGGTCACGTCTAACAACCTGGCCTCCACGTCAATTATGGGATAACCCATCATCACGCCGCTGGTCGCCTCCTCTTCTATGCCTTCACGCACAGCGGAGAGGAATTCTTCCGTAAGCCCTGGATGTTGGCAGGTCTGCACGAAGCGGTTACCCGTTCCCCTGGGAAGCGGGGAAACCTGAATCTTTACCCCGGCCATATGCTGCTGACCGGCAAGCTCCTTTTGAAAAATCGCCTCCTCTTCCGCTGTCCTGGATATGGTCTCCCTGTAGACAACCTGCGGTTTTCCCTTGTTGGTATCAACAAAAAACTCCCTCTTGATTCTTCCGACAATGATATCCAGGTGGAGTTCCCCCATTCCCGAGATGACCGTCTGGCCGGTCTCTTCATCTATCCTGTACTTGAAGGTGGGGTCCTCCTCGGATAGCTTTGAGAGGGCGTCCATGAGACGATCCTGGTCCTGGACCCTCTTGGGTTCAATGGCCATGGTAATCACCGGCTCATTGAATTGAATGGGTTCCAGAAGGATAGGGTGGTCTTCATCGCACAGGGTATCCCCAGTCGTGGTCAGTTTCAGGCCCATAGCCGCGATAATGTCACCGGCAGAGGCCTGTTCTATCCGCTCCCTCTTGTTGGAGTGCATCCTTAAGAGCCTGGCAGTCTTTTCTTTGGCCTTTTTCCCGGGATTATAAGTGGTAGCACCGGACCTTATGGTTCCTGAATAGATTCGAATGTAGGTCATTTTCCTGCCCTGGTCCATCATGACCTTGAATGCCAAGGCGGTAAAAGGGCCCTTTTCAAGGGGTGGGCGTGACTCTTCCTTGCCGGTTTCAGGGTGATGTCCAGTAACAGGGGGTATGTCAAGGGGCGAGGGCAGAAAATCAACGATATGGTCCAGGAGGGGCTGGATGCCCTTGTTACGAAGCGCGGATCCACAGAGGACCGGCACCACTTTCAATTCAATAGTGGAGGACCTGATGACCCTCTTTATCTCGTGGATGTCGATTTCCTTTTCTGAGAGGTACCGCTCCATTAATTCATCGTCATACTCGGCCAGGGTTTCAAGCATGCTCTCCCTGTACTGCACAGCCTCTTCCATGGAATCTTCCGGTATCTCCACCTCTTCAAATTCAGATCCCAGGGTTTCTTCATCCCAGTAGACGGCCCTCATCCTTAGTAAGTCTATCACGCCGATGAAGTTTTCTTCTTCTCCCCAGGGCAATTGTAAGACCAGAGGGTTTGCCCCTAGGCGATCCCTGATCATTTCAACCGTGCGAAAAAAATCAGAGCCGATTCGGTCCATCTTATTGACGAAGGCGAGTTTTGGGACCCTGTACCTGTCCGCCTGATGCCACACGGTCTCAGATTGAGGTTCCACTCCCTCGACGGCGCTGAACACTCCGATTGCTCCATCCAGGACCCTGAGGGAGCGTTCCACCTCTATGGTAAAGTCAACGTGGCCGGGTGTATCAATGATGTTGATGGTGTGGCCCCGCCAAGGGCAGGAAGTCACGGCAGAGGTGATCGTAATACCCCGCTCCTTTTCTTCCAGCATCCAGTCCATGGTGGCTTCACCATCATGGACTTCACCCATTCTGTGTACTCGGCCCGTGTAGTAAAGTATCCGTTCCGTGATGGTGGTCTTTCCCGCGTCTATATGAGCGATTATGCCGATATTTCGGATTTTCTTGAGTCTCGGTGACATGAAATCCTGCTATTGCCTTTTCCCTTTGATTGGCGGTGGCTTATGAGACACTCAGTGTCCATGATATTGACATGACGGGTAAATCTAAGTTATCTTGGACGACCTGTCAAGGCAATACCTCAATTGAGCGGAAGCGCTCAAAAGGGTGTTACTTGTTATGCGGTATTCGGGTGGTGTTGATCGCCCTCTTTGTCCCGCTTTGAGAGACGAGATATCATTTTGCTTATCTGGCTTTCATAAGGAACAACCAACAACCATTAACAAGTAACACCTGATCGAGTTCTGGCGCTATCAGCGTTACAGGGGTGAAAGGGTGGCTTTCCTTGGATAGTGGGAGAGGCAAAGAACTTATGATGATGTACAACCTGATGCTGGCGCATTTCGGCCCGCAACACTGGTGGCCGGGTGAGACGGAGATTGAAATAATAGTAGGAGCCATTCTTACCCAGAACACCAACTGGAAGAACGTGGAAAAGGCCATCAAGAGGCTGAAAGAGAAGAATCTCTTGTCCATCAAGGCCCTTCATTCCCTTGGAACCCAGGATCTTGCAGAGGTGATCCGGCCGGCCGGCTATTACAACGTAAAGGCAAAGAGGCTCAAGAACCTGATCCGGTTCATAGTTGGGCGATACAGGGGGGATCTCCATGCCCTGTTGAATGAGGACACCGAAAAGCTGAGACAGGGGCTCCTTTCGGTAGGAGGGGTCGGGGAGGAGACCGCCGATAGCATACTCCTTTATGCCGCCGCTCGCCCCGTCTTCGTTATTGATGCCTATACCTTCAGGATCCTCTCCAGGCACGGGATGGTAGCTGAGCAATCCAGTTATTCGGAATTGCAGAGCTTCTTTATGGACCATCTTCCCGAGGACAGGGAACTCTATGGAGAGTTCCATGCCCTGATCGTGAGGACAGGGAAGGAATTCTGCCTGAGCAGGGCACCCAGGTGCCAAGTTTGTCCCTTGAAGGAATGGGGCGGCACGGCCCCTTCACTTTAAAATAGCCCTTTATTGTCCACAGCTTTTGGCCTATATTATAGACATCTCCATATGTGATTGCGGTTATTGTGCCATGTCCGGAAAAAGGCTACTCATTATTTTATCTGGGATCGTTTTCCTCCTCGCCATATTCCTCTCCCTGGGTGTGGGCCTCTTCATGATAAGCCCGGCTGAAAAGGGCGGAAAGGATCAAGTTATCGTTGTCGAGGAAGGTCAGACCCTCAGGGAAGTGGCCAACGAGCTGGAAGAGAAATACATTATTTCCAGCAAGACCCTGTTCCTGCTCTGGGCGAAGATAATGGGATACGGGAGACGGATAAAGTCAGGGGAATATGTCTTGAACTCCGCCATGCCCCCGGTCCGTATCTTTGAGAAGCTTACCAAAGGGATGATTCTCACCCATCCGGTCACCATACCCGAAGGCTTTACAAGGGCTCAAATAGCCCGGCTTCTTGCAACCAAGGGGCTGGTGGATGAAAGGAAATTCTTAAGCCTCACCAGTGACCCTTCCCTGCTGGAAGATTTCGGCATCTCTGGTCCCAGCCTGGAGGGTTATCTCTACCCTGATACCTACCACTTTGGAAAGGGAATTTCTGGGCTGTCCATCATAGAGACCATGGTAAAGAGATTCTGGCAGATGGTAGGGCCCCTCAAGAAAAGGGTGGAGGAGAGGGGTATGACCTTAAGTGAGGTCATAACCCTTGCATCCATCGTGGAAAAAGAGACGGGCCTGGGTGAAGAACGCCCCATTATTGCAAGCGTCTTTCTCAATCGCCTGAAAAAGGGGATGCGCCTGGAGAGCGATCCTACCGTAATCTACGGTATTGAGAACTTTTCCGGCAACCTCACAAGGAAAGACCTCGCCCGAAGGACCCCCTACAACACCTATGTCATAAGGGGCCTTCCTCCCGGACCCATTGCAAACCCCGGACTGGAATCGATCATGGCGGTTCTCTACCCGGCCGAGACCGATTATCTCTATTTCGTATCCCGCAACGACGGCTCTCACCATTTTTCCAAGACCTTGACCGAGCACAACAAAGCAGTACGTTTGTACCAAAAAAGGGGGAAGGGAAGGGGGAAAAGATAATCCCGGCAATTGATTTTTCCAGGGATCAGGACGGCAAAGGCAACGATGCCCTGTGCTCTTTCACCGGAAATGAATTCAACGGAATGGGTCGGGTGACAGCCTGCTAAAGTGTGCCAACCTTTATGAAGGGAGATCACGGAATGAACTATCAAAGAAGGACCCTCAAAGGTCTTACCCATTATGCACCTTCCAGGGCATACAATGGTTACAACCTTTTTGCCCCCCTCTACGGCAGGGATGTGTGGCTGATGGACATGGAGGGGCGTTTCGTTCATCGCTGGAAGATGCCCCTCACCCCGGGCGTAGATGCGGAACTGTTGCCCAACGGGAATCTTTTGTGGGCAGGCAAAGTGCTCCCGGGGGTGATACCTGAATTCGGGGGCTCCGGCGGGCTCATAATGGAGGTTGACTGGGAGGGAAATGAAGTGTGGAGATACGAAGATCCCTACCACAGCCATGTCTTCCACCGGTTGAAGAACGGTAACACGATCATTGCAAGGTGGGAGCCGATTCCGCATGAATTGAGCTCAAGGGTTCAGGGGGGTATCCCGGGAACCGAACGGGACGGGGTGATGTGGGGGTGCGGACTCCATGAGATTACACCATCCGGAGAGGTCGTATGGGAGTGCCCCACCTACGAAAAACTGGACCCCGAGATAGACATCCTTTGCCCCTGTTGTCCCAGGGACAGGTGGACAAACCTCAACGCGGTTTTCGAACTCCCGAGCGGCGACCTCCTGGTCAGTTTCCGGGTCATTGATACCATTGCCATCATTGACAAGGAGGAGAGAAATATCAAATGGCGCTGGGGGCCGGGAGAGGTAGCTCATCAACATAATCCCACCATGCTGGAAAACGGGAACATCCTGCTCTTTGACAACGGGGCCCACAGGAAAGTCACCTGGGGGAACTTTTCCCGGGTGGTGGAGATGAATCCCGAAACAGGCGAAATTGTATGGGAATACAGGGCGGATCCACCGGGCGATCTTTATACCTTTGTGTGTGGAGGTGCACAGAGACTGCCAAACGGAAACACCTTGATCTGCGAGACTTGCATGGGTCGCTTCTTGGAAGTTACGCCGGCAAAGGAAGTGGCATGGGAATACGTGAATCCCTTTTACTTTGACCATCACATCTATGGCCGCAACAACATGGCATTCCGGGTATACAGGTACCCTCCGGATTTCCCCGGACTGGAAGGAAAATCCCTCGATCCTGATAAATTCTCCTGGATAAACACCATTCATGGCTGGTAGGAAGGGGCCGCGAAATGGGATTTCATGGGACTGTGTGGTGAGACCCCGAATCTTTGTAATGTAAGGTGTTACGACAATCTAAATCGCTACGAGTATTCGGGACCAAAATCAGAGATCCCTATACCGGAAAAGATTCTTGACAGGACAAGGGCCTGTGCCGTATACATGGATCGTGTAAGGTGAGCAAAAGGCTCTGGTATTCCCTCCTACTGTACATGCTTCCATAACAATAGCGGCTTGTGGGGATAGTCCATGGAATTTTTGAGGAACATAACCGTTCTTGCCCTAGAGCAGGCCACTGTCCTGCCTTACCTGACCTTTCGTCTGGCACAGGATGGAATGACCGTAATCCGCATGGAACACCCTGTATATGGCGATCCGAACAGGCTGGTTGGCGAGAACGTCTTGGATGAAGACAGGATGAACTCCTACTATCTGTGTATCAATGCGGGGAAAAAGGCGATCACCCTTGATCTTTCCCAGGAGGAGGGGCAGGAGATCTTCAGAAAAATCATCAGGGACCTGGAGGTGGATATCTTTGCAACCCAGCAACTCCCCAGGAACTATGAGAAGCTTGGGATCGACTACGAAAGTGTAAGGTCTATAAGAGAGGATATCATATGGCTGGGGATCACGGGATTCGGGCCTGATAGCAATGAAGCCGCCTACGATCCTATCTTGCAGGCCAGGTCAGGCCTCATGGAAATGACCGGAGAGGAGAAGGGTACTCCACAGGTGCTGGGGATACCTCTCCCCGATATGGGCACCAGCGAGCACGCTTACGGTCTATTGATGAAGGCGTTGTTTAAGCGGGAGGCGACCGGCGAGGGAAGCCGAATAGACATTTCCATGTTTGAATCTTCTGTCTCCTGGCTCACAGTCCCCATCACCATGACCGATACCTTTGGGAAAAGGATGACCCGCCGGGGTAATACACACGAATTCTTTGCTCCGGTTTCAGTCTACGAGACAAAGGACGGTTATGTCTATCTGGCCATAGGGAATGACAGGCAATGGAAAGCGATAGTTTCCCTTGAACCCTTCAAGACCCTGGACCGGCCGGAGTATGAAAAGAATGCGGGTCGGATAGGGGATGTGGAGCGGCTCAACAGGGCCATAAACGAGATTACCAGGGACCTTACTTCTGATGAGCTCGTGGAGATGTTCAAGTCGGCCACTGTGCCGGTAAGCAAAATAAACAGGATCGAGGATGTCATAAGGGAGCCCCTCGTTCAAAGAAGACTCATCTATTCCGAAGACCGGGTAACAGGCATGCGGATCACCCACGCCCCCCCTCCATACATGACCCCATTCCTGGAGGAAAACCAGAGGAGACTGAGTTTTCCTCCCCGATTCGGGGAGCATAACAGGGAGATACTTGGTAAGCTGGGCTACGGGGATGATGATATGGAGCGGTTGAAGGGAAAAGGGATCATATGAACGATGATGCTTTCGCAAAAACCCCATCTGCGGCGTTGCGCTGCATCTTTAGTCACTGCGGCGTACTCCCTGTGTACGTCTCTCGCAGATGCCGCCCGTGTTTGGCGGTGATTCCTAAAGATTTGCGCGCTCCCGCAAGCGGGATTTCACAAGCTCAACTTGCATCTGGGGCTTTTCCGAAAGCATCAAGGGAGAATTACGGAAATAAGCACATATCCCTGGAAAGGGTTGGCGAGAGGCGGATTGAATGGACATAGTAGTATTGATAAAGCAGGTTCCCGATACCACGGAGGTCAAGCTGGATCCAAAGACGGGGACCCTCATAAGGGAAGGGGTGGAGAGCATCATCAACCCTGACGACCTCCATGCCCTTGAATCAGCGATAAGCATAAAGGAGACCCTGGGGGGGAGGATAAGGGTGCTCTCCATGGGTCCGGCTCAGGCAATAGATGCCATTTCCGAGGCGATAGGTATGGGGGCCGATGAAGGGATTCTTCTTACTGACAGGGCCTTTGCAGGTGCTGATACCTGGGCGACCTCCTATACCCTGGGCAAGGCGATAGAAAGGCTGGGGTCCTATGATCTGGTCCTTTGCGGGCGGCAGGCAATAGACGGTGACACTGCCCAAATCGGCCCCCAGGTGGCTGATTTTTTGGGTGTCCCCCAGGTGACCTACGTATTTGGCATAGAAGATATAGAAAAGGGAAGGGTTGTGGTGAAAAGGCGTCTGGAAGATGGGTTCGAGGTGGTGGACTGCCCTGTCCCAGCGTTGCTCACCGTGACCGGTGAGATAAACAGCCCGCGTTATCCCCATGTTGGGAGGCTGATTGATTCATGCAAGAAAAGGGCCCCGATCAAGGTCTGGAATGCAGCTGACATTGGAGTGAAGACCAGTGAAGTGGGGCTTGAGGGGTCTCTCACCCATGTAATAAGGACATTCTCCCCGAAACAGAAAAGGGAAGGTGAAATAATCCAGGGCGATACAAAGGAGGTCGTAGAGACGCTCCTGGATAAGATGAGGGAGAAGAAATTGATGTAGGGGCCCAGAGAAAGATTCCTGCAAGGCCCGTCAGGGAGGAAAGCCTGGTCCACGAATTGGAGCAAGAGGGGAAAAGATGAGCGTATGGATAGAGACTGACCGGTGCAACGGCTGCAAGCTTTGTATCAGGGCGTGCCCCTATGGGGCGATAGACTTTAGGGATGAAAAGGCCCATATCAATGACCGGTGTACTTCCTGCGGCGCCTGTATCGAGGTTTGCAAGCAGGAGGCGATTTTCTCAGACATAAAACCCAGGACAATTCCTGATTTCAGTGACTGCAAAGGCGTATGGGTGTTTGCCGAGCAGAGGGACGGGGAACTGGTCAGGGTATCACTGGAGCTCCTGGGCAAGGCCCAGGAGCTTGGGGCAGCCCTCGGCGAGAAGATATCAGCGCTGCTGTTGGGCTACCAGGTTTCTGACCTCTCTCAGGTCCTCATGGACCACGGCGCCGACAAGGTATACCTGGCGGAACACGAAGAGCTAAGGGCCTACAGGACAATTCCTTACACCAACGTCCTTGAAGATATAATAAGGAAACACAGGCCGAATATTTTGCTGATGGGGGCCACCCATATAGGCCGGGACCTTGCCCCAAGAGTTTCCCGGCGAGTGGGAGCAGGGCTGACTGCTGACTGCACGGAACTGTCCATAGATCCCGAGGAAAGGATTTTGCTCCAGACAAGGCCTGCCTTTGGAGGAAACGTAATGGCAACCATTACCAGCCGATATTCAAGGCCCCAGATGGCCACGGTCAGACCGGGTGTCATGCAGTTGTCACCCAGGCGGCGTCACAACGGGGAGGTGGTTCGGTGGGAGGTTGCCATGGAGGAGGAAGTGATAAACACGAGAATCCTCAAGGTGGTTAAAGAAAAGAAGAAAAGAGTGAACCTATCCGAGGCTAAGGTCATTGTCGCGGGAGGAAGGGGCGTTGGAAATGCGGAGGGCTTCAAGATCCTCGAGGAACTGGCCGAGGTGATGGGAGGAGAAATGGCAGGGACCAGGGTTGCGGTGGAAGAAGGATGGATCCCTCCTGAACGCCAGGTAGGGCAGACCGGTCAAACAGTGAGGCCGGAGCTGTATATTGCATGTGGAATATCAGGGGCCATACAGCACAGGGCAGGGATGATGAATTCCAGGTACGTGGTGGCGATAAACCGGGATCCAAGGGCCCCCATTTTCCAGGTGTCGGACTGGGGTATCGTGGGAGACCTGCATGAGGTGGTCCCGGAGATGATCGGCCGGATGAAGAAAGGGGACTGAAGGGGGATAGCACGACATGATTAGATCAAACCCCGAGGAGATCATAAGGAAGACCATTGCCAGGTTTGTTGACAGGGAACTCATTCCCAGGGCCAGGGAGATCGATGAGAGCGGGGAGTTCCCCACGGAGATGGTGCAGAGAATAGGGAAAATGGGTGTATTTGGGATCAGGTACCCCAAGAACAAGGGAGGAGCCGGGGGTAACACCACCCTCTATTGTATCATCTGTGAAGAACTGGCCCGGGGCCTGATGAGTGTGGCCGCCATAACCGCAATGCAGTGCCTCATGGGGACCAATTTCCTTTTTCACTTTGGCACCGACGAAATGAAAGATCAATACTTTTTCCCGGCCATGAGGGGAGAGAAGATCGCAGCCTTTTGCCTCACAGAGCCCGAGGCAGGTTCTGACCTGGGTAATGTCAACACCATCGCCAAGAGGGTGGATGGTGGCTGGGTAATCAATGGCATGAAGACCTGGGTTACCAACGGGCCGGTAGCGGATTTCTTCACGGTGCTTTGCCAGACTGATCCTGCGAAAAAATTCAGAGGCCTGAACTTCTTTTTTGTGCCGAGGGATACAGGAGGTGTCTCCGTGAGCAAGCCCTTTGACCTGTTGGGCACGAGAACCACCAAGATGTCAGAGCTTGCATTCAACAATGTGCGGATTCCGCTGGAATATATGCTGGGAACCGAAGGCAAGGGAATGAGCAATCTCATGTCCATCCTGGCCGAAATCAGGAATATGACGGCCGCCCTGGCTATAGGGCTCCAGCAGGCGGCACTGGATGACTCGATCCGTTACGCAAAAGAAAGGGTGCAGTTCGGCCAGGCAATAAGCAGCTACCAGCTCATTCAGGCCAAGATAGCCAGTATGGCAACAGACCTGGAGGCCTCTCGCCTTATGACTTACAGGGCTACTCACATGGTTGATGAGGGGATATCCTGTATCAAGGAGGCATCCATGGCCAAGTACTTTGCCACGGAAGCTGCATGCAGGGCAGCGGATGAGGCCACGCGAATCTTTGGTGCCTATGGATACTCCATGGAGTACTCGGCCCAGAGATATTACAGGGACAACAGGTTTTTGCTTTACGGAGGCGGAACCCATGAGATTCTCCAGACCAATATAGCGCGGTGGGTAGGCCTTTAGATCCGGAACAAAAGACGCTATGTGGTCTCTTTGATTCCGGTCGGATGACTGACGCGAATTTCATGGGAGTCAGGATTAAGCCTCAGCAAGTGTTATTCGGGAGTTCCCCGGGGATTGAAGAGACGAAGAAAGGTGAGGGGTTATTATGACCGGGCGAAAGATAAGGGTGCTCTTGGCAAAACCTGGCCTTGACGGTCACGATCGGGGTGCAAAGGTGGTTGCCCATGCACTCAAGGAGGCCGGGATGGAGGTGATTTACACCGGGCTTCACCAGAGCGTTCCCAGCATAGTAAAACAGGCCGTCCAGGAAGACGCGGATGTAATAGGCCTTTCCATCATGTCGGGGGCCCACATCCCGATCTGCAAGAAATTGATGAACATGATCAAGGAAGAGAACCTTGACAGGATGAAGGTTGTTGTCGGGGGTGTTATTCCCAACAAGGACGTCCCTGTACTCAGGGAGATGGGGGTCAACGGGGTTTTCCCGGGCGGTACGAAGTTCGAAGAGATAGTCAAGTCCATCAAGGAAATGTGTAAAGATGCAACTTAGAAATCGGACTTTTTGCTTTGCAATCGAGAGGGGATCATGGGTGTAGCAACATATATAAAGGATGAAAGGGATGCCGTGCAGGAGGTCATTCTCCAGTCGGGCATAAAGGTCAAGGCGGTTTACAGGCCGGAGGACCTGGAGAGGGCAGGTTTTGACTACCGCATTGACCTGGGCGATCCGGGGGAATTCCCTTTTACGCGGAGCCTCCATCCCCTTGGGTACAGGAGTAGAAACTGGACGACCCGGCAGTATACCGGGTTTGGCACCCCTGAAGAGACCAACGAGCGGTTCAAGCTGATGATATCTCACGGGCAGACAGGGCTCAACGTTGCCTTTGATTTGCCCACCCAGATGGGGTACGACTCCGATGACCCCATGGCGGAGGGTGAAGTGGGCAGGGTCGGGATGGCGGTGGATACCCTGAAGGACTTTGAGTTAGCCTTCAAGGACATACAACTTGACCGCATAGGCACGGGCCTGACAATAAACGCAGTGGCGAGTGTTATGCTTGCCATGTACCAGGCGGTGGCGGAAAAATTCGGGTATAAGAAGACAGAGATTTCCGCCACCCCGCAAAACGATATCCTTAAGGAGATCGTCGGAAGGGGAGCATGGGTGTACCCCGTTGAACCGGCCGTAAGGTTGATAGGGGACACCATAGAGTATTCTATCAAAGAGCTTCCCAGGTGCAACCCCGTTTCGGTTTGCGGTTACCATATCAGGGAGTCCGGGTGCACGCCCGCCCAGGAGATTGCCTATGCGTTCATGATCGCCTTTGCCTACATGGACGAGGTGATCCGAAGGGGTTACAGGGCGGAGGAGTTTGTGGGTCGATTCACCTTTAACCTGAACGTCTATGGAAACCTGTGGGAGACAGTGGCAAAATTCAGGGCGGCCAGAAAGCTATGGGCAAAGCTCCTGAGGGAAAGATACGATGTGCAGAACAAGAAGGCCCTTTTCCTCAGGGGGATCTTCGGCGGGGGAGGCTCAGGATTGACCAAACAACAACCGGAGAACAATATCATCCGGGGGGCCTATTACGCCCTTGCCGCGGCCCTGTCCGGGGCCCAGACCACTGCCCTGTGTTCCTTTGATGAGGCCTACACCATCCCCACCGAAAGGGCCGCCCTCCTGTCCCTGAGGACTTTTCAGATACTCATGGAAGAAGTGGGCCTCAGGGATACGGTGGATCCCCTTGCAGGCTCCTATTTCATCGAGACGCTTACCAAAGAGATGGAAGAAAAGATCCTTGAGGAGATGGAGCGGGTGGAAAAGATTGGCGGTATGGTAGAGGCGGTTTCCTCGGGCTACGTCCAGAGGGAGGTGGCCAGACAGGCCTACGAGTATGAGAAAAAACTCCAGGAGGGGAAGGTAGTCAAGGTCGGGGTCAACAAGTATACCGAAGGTGTGGACATGGAGGTGGAGCTCCACGAGTACAATGAAGAGTGGGCCCGGATGCAGATAGAAAGATTGAAGGAGATAAGGAAGACCAGGGACAACCAGAGGGTCGATGAGACCCTCAAGGCCCTTGAAAAGGCCGCAAGGGGCACGGAAAATGTTATGCCTTTCCTGGTGGAATGCTGCAAATGTTACACTACGCTCGGTGAAATGGCGAATGTATTCAGAGAGGTCTTTGGAGAGTTCAAGGAACCCAGTATATTTTGACACGTCGATGACCCTGTAAGAAGAGAAAGGGGGTGAGAAGAAGCTGGGATCCACAGGGAGATAGATATGCGACAACCTTTTTGGGTAGGAGGTAAGACATGAAAAAGGGAAGGATTCTTTCTCTGGGTGTTTCCGTTATCCTGCTGGCGGCAATCTTCGGGGCGGGTGCTCCTGCAACAGCAGGACCGATAAAACTGACCTATGCCAACTTTCCCCCTGCTCCCACCTTTCCATGCGTACAAATGGAGCGGTGGAAGAAGGAAGTGGAAAAGAGGACAAAGGGTAAGGTAGCCATTGACACCTTCCCCGGGGGGACACTGCTGGGCGCAAAGAACATGATGGATGGCGTCATAGCAGGGACCGCAGATATCGGGAATCTTTGCATGGCATACCAGCCGGGAAGATTCCTCGTGACCAACGCCACCAGCCTGCCGCTGGGGATACCTAATTCCCTGGTGGGAAGCCTGGTACTGTGGGATCTCTACAAGAAGTACCGGCCCAAGGCATTCTCCAAGGTCAAGGTATTGACCATGTTCGCTACCGCTCCGTCAAACATCATGTCCAGGGTACCCATAAGGACCCTGGAAGACATCAAGGGGGTCCCAATCAGGGCATCGGGAGGGGCGGCACAGATCCTCAAGGCGTGGAATGCCAACCCGGTTGGTATGCCCATGCCTCAGACACCTGAAGCGTTACAGAAAGGGGTGGTCAAAGGGCTCTTTACATCCCTTGAGGTCATGAAGGACTTCAAGTTCGCTGAACTCTGCCGCTACGTGACCATTACGGATGCCGTGGTCTACCCCTTCGCAGTGGTGATGAACATGGATAAATGGAACTCCCTGCCCAAGGACGTTCAGCATGTTATGGAGGGCCTGGGGACCCAGCAGGCAGCCTGGACCGGGGTATACATGGACAACCATGTGAAAGAGGCCATCGCCTGGTCAAGAAAGAACCACAATGTGGAGGTGATTGAGCTGTCTTCGGCAGAAAAGGCAAGGTGGGACAGGTTGCTGGAACCAATTGTAGACAACTGGATAAAGGAGGTCAGCGGTAAGGGCCTGCCAGCCACCCAGATCGTGGAAGATATCCGGGCCTTTACCAGGATGTACGCCGGTCAATAGCCGTCTGAGGATCTCATCTTTCAAGGGTTGCGCTCCCCATTTCTCCGAGGGGGACGCGGCCCTTGATTTCGTGATTTTCCTTCAATATCTTCTTGAGGTGCCCCAAGCATGAAGAGTAGGGTTAAGCGAAATGGCAGTCCTTGAGAAAATAAGCAATTTCTTGAATCGAGTTCTGGTGTTGATAGCCGGGTCTTTTTTGGCTGCAATGATCATACTGACCTGCGCAAATATTTTTTTCAGAATCGTGTGGATGCCCGTAAGGGGGACCTACGAGCTGCTGGGGTACTTCGGGGCCATAGTGACTGCCTTTGCCCTCGGCTATACCCAGCAAAGAAAGGGGCATATCGCAGTTGATATCCTGGTGCTCGGCTTCTCAAAGAGGAGAAGGCGGATCCTGGATTGTATCAACAGCGCCCTGTGCATGATCTTCTTTGGGATGGTGACGTGGCAGATCACGAAATATGCCACGACCCTCTATCAGACGGGTGAGGTGACGGAGACCCTGAGAATCATTTATTATCCTTTTACCTACGGGGTTGCTGCTGGTTGCCTTGTGCTGTCCCTGGTCTTCCTGACCGAGTTCCTCAAATCCCTGGCAAAGGAGAGAGAGACCGAGAGTTGAGCCTGACCCTCGTAGGAATAATCGGGATAGTCGTCCTTCTGGTGGTCCTGTTTCTTCTGGGGATGCCAGTGGGCTTTGCCATGGCAATCGTGGGTTTCACGGGTTTCTCCTATGTGGTTTCCTTCAAGGCCGGTCTCAACATGGTCGGGAA
Source organism: Deltaproteobacteria bacterium (assembly GCA_019308525.1). Next base: position 21,656 of record JAFDIC010000006.1, on the reverse strand, counting down.
TGATATATGGGCGACCTTTTCCAAGTATGGTCTCACGGTCGTTCCCCTGTTCATCTTCCTTGGTTACCTCGCCTTTAACTCAGGGATCGCTGAAAGGCTATACAATGCGGCCTACAAGTGGTTCGGGCACTGGCGCGGAGGTCTGGCAATAGCAACCATAGGCGCAGACGAGCTTTTTGCCGCCATCTGCGGGTCGAACACTGCTACCGCAGCTACCATGGGTACTGTCGCCCTGCCCCAGATGAAGAAGTACAACTACGACACGCTCCTGAGCAGCGGCACTGTGGTAACCGGGGGCACACTGGGAACCGTCATGCCGCCCAGTGTGGTGCTGATAATTATCGGCCTCCAGACCGAGCAATCCATCATAAAGCTCTTTCTGGGCGGAATCTTGCCTGCAATCCTCCTGGGGATACTATTCGTTCTAACGATTTTTCTCCTGTGCAGGGTATATCCCCATTTTGGCCCGGCTGGACCCAGGGCCAGCTTCAAGGAGAAAATCCTCTCGCTTACAGGTGTCATAGAGGCCGTCATAATCTTTATCGTGGTGATAGGGGGGCTGTACGCGGGGTGGTTCACCCCCACCGAGGCCGGGGCGGTGGGGGTCTTTTTCACCCTGCTGGTGACAGTGCCGTTCGGCAGGCTGAGCTGGCAAGGTTTGATGCACTCTATCCTGGAAACGCTCAAGATTTCTGCCATGGTGTTTTTCCTGGTCACGGGCGCCATCATTTTCGGCAGATTCCTGGCCGTTACCAGGCTGCCCTTCATGATTGCCGAATTTGCAGCCGGCCTGCCGGTGTCGCCATACGTTATTCTGGCCATCGTGTTAGTCATCTACCTCCTGGGGGGCTGCTTCATAGACTCTCTGGGTTTTCTTGTGCTTACCATCCCCATTTTTTTCCCCCTGGGGATGGCTCTGGGGTTTGACCCCGTATGGTACAGCATCATTCTCACCATGGTGACCACCATGGGCGCAATCACACCTCCCGTGGGGGTCAACATATACGTGGTCAAGGCACTGGCACCGGACATAGAACTGGGGACAATATTCAAGAGCATAAGCTTTTTCCTGATCGCCTGCATAGTGTGCATAATCATATTGATAATGTTCCCCCAGATCGTGTTACTGATACCCAATATGCTCAGGTAACCATGTGTTATTACGTGTCGAAAAGCTGGGTCGAGGTGGTTTTGGATGGTTGTTTTCCTAGGACCGGGGGATCAAAGTTGAGAGATTCATCGTTCAAGGCTGACCTAATGGGATGGAGGTTGCCTCCCGGGGGTGGTAAACAGATTTGTGCTAGAATCGGGGATCAGTCATGAAAAGGACGTTCATGCCCACTGTCAAGAGTGAAGAGGAATTGAGGACCCTTCAACTGGAGGGCCTGAAGTGGACCATCTCCCATGCATACAATGGCTCATCCTTTTACCGGAAGAAACTGGAAGGTGCGGGGGTCCGCCCGGAGGATATCCGTTCCCTGGAGGACCTGGGGTCACTGCCCTTTACCACGGCCCAAGATTTGACCGAAGGGTATCCCTACCCCCTGCTTTCGGTTCCGCTGGAGGAGGTGGTTCGCATCCATGCATCTTCGGGCACCACTGGAAAAAGGAAGGTCCTTTGCTATACGGAAAAGGACATAGCAGACTGGACCCACTTCTTCGCTCGATGCTATGAGATGGCGGAATTGACACCAGGGGATCGGGTCCAGATTGCCGTCGGCTACGGAGTATGGACAGCAGGAATAGGCTTCCAGATGGGGTGCGAGGCATTCGGGGCTATGGCGATTCCGACAGGGCCCGGGAACCTCGATTTGCAGTGCCAGTTCCTGGTGGATTTCCAGTCCACGGTAATGTGTTGCACTGCTTCCATGGGGCTGTTGATGGCAGAGGAAATCGGCAGGAGAGGAATCGGAGACAGGGTGAGCTTGAAGAAGATGATTTTCGGCTCCGAGAGATCAAGCGATGCCATGAGGAGGCGCATCAAGGAGCTTCTTAGGCTGGAACACCTCTTCGATATTCCCGGCATGACAGAGTTGTACGGTCCTGGGACAGGCCTGGACTGTGTGTATCACACTGGTATCCACTACTGGGCGGATTACTATATCCTGGAAATCCTGGACCCAGAAACCCTGGAGCCGGTACCGGAGGGGGAGATCGGGGAGATGGTTGTGACCACCCTGAAGAAGGAGGCGGCCCCACTGATCAGGTACCGCACTAGGGACCTGACCCGGCTATTGCCCGGGCGTTGTCCCTGTGGCTCCATTTTGCCAAGGCATGACCGTTTGCTCGGGCGCTCCGATGATATGATCATATTCAGGGCCGTGAACATATATCCAGGGCAGATCGATGATGTCCTTTCCGGTATAGAAGGGATCGGCAGTGAATACCAGATCCACCTGGAAAGGAGAGAAGACGGAAAGGACTACATGACCCTGAAGGTCGAACGGGACCAAGGGGTGGAAAAGGGCAGGGACAAGGAGCTTGCCCGGATGATCTCCACAAGAATCAAGAACAAGATCATGGTGGGTGTTGAGGTGGAAATTGTGGACTACGGGGCACTGCCCAGGTCCGAGAGGAAGAGCAAGAGGGTATTTGATAGCAGGTCCTGAGCATGACGCCGCTGGAATTCGAGACTTTGGATCGGGGCAACCATTTTGCCGGTGGCCGTACGCCTCTAGAAGGCAGGGGTAAGCTCGGAACACAGCACTGCCAGTAACTCTGCGAAAGGCTTGAACAAGGCCGGGGAAACTATGTGACGGATAGACAGGAGTCAGGATGAAAAAATTCAGGTATTTTCAACCCAGGGACATCAGCGAGGCCTTCAATCTCATGGCAGAGTTCGAGGGAAAGGCCAGGTATATAGCCGGTGGTACGGATGTCCTCGTTAGGATAAAACAGAGGGATCTGAAACCCGAGGCCCTTGTTTCACTCCGAGGCATCGAGGGCTTGGGTGATATCGAGGCTGACGGGAGTCTGACAGTGGGCGGTATGACGCTTCTCCGGGACCTGGAGAAAAGCGAAGACATTGCCTCTGAGTATCCGGCCTTGAGCCAGGCAGCGGAACTTCTGGCCAATCCCCAGGTGAGGAATGTTGCCACAATAGGCGGCAACATTTGCAATGCCGCCCCGTCCGCAGACTGTGCGCCACCCCTGATCGCCCTGGATGCAACACTTGTTCTTGAGGGGCCGTCAGGACAAAGAGAAGTTCCGATAGTCGAGTTCTTCAGGGGCCCGGGGGAGACATGCCTGGGGCCCGCTGAGGTCGTCAGGTCAATCAGGATACCGGGGAAGGAACCCAATACAGGTATGGCCTTCCTGAAAATAGGTAGGGTGGCCCAGGACCTTGCTATAGTCAACGCTGCGGCACTTGTAGTCATGGATGGCAATGTTTGCCGCAGGTGCAGGCTGGCGGTGGGAGCCGTCGCACCTGTGCCTTTGCGACTGACAAGGGTGGAAAGGATGATCGAGGGGGAGGAAATAGGCCCAGACCTGCTCAGGGATGTAGAAGCGGTCGTCAAGGAGGAGGTCAAGCCCATAACTGACGTGCGATCGAGCGAAGAGTACAGAAGAGAGGTCTCAGGTGTTCTGGTCAGGAGGGCCATAAGCCAGGCCCTTTCGGAGGTTCGTGAAACCCCGGGGGACAAGTCTCCGAGAGTTTCTCGATCCCATGCCGGACCTAGGGCCCCAGTGAGCGGTCGCTCAGGACCCCTGGAATCAGAGGCCTCCCAAGCCGGGTTCCGAAAGACGATCCGCTTTGTGTTGAACGGCTTCGAGGTCACCACCGAAATAGAATCCCACAAGACCCTGCTCCAGGTGATAAGAGATGAATTCCAGTTGACCGGCACCAAGGAAGGATGCGGCCACGGAGAGTGCGGCGCATGCACTGTGCTGGTAGATGGCAGGAGCGTGGATTCTTGCCTTTATCCTGCATTTGAGGTGGATGGCAGGTCGGTGACCACCATAGAAGGTCTGGTCGGCGAAGGGAACAAGCTCCACCCCCTTCAAGAGTCATTCATTGCCAATGGTGGCGTACAGTGCGGGTTCTGTACGCCAGGCATGATCATTTCTGCAAAGGCCCTGCTAGAAGAGAAAAGCGATCCCCGTGATGATGAGATCAGAAGGGCCATATCTGGTAACCTTTGCCGCTGTACCGGGTACGTGCAGATAGTGGATTCCATAAGGAAGGCGGCGGATCAGATGAGAAAAACAGATGGGAAAGAGGCGTAAGAAGCATGACAGAGTATAGCTTCATAGGGACGGAGTCACCAAGGCCCGATGCTCCTGACAAGGTCGCGGGGAGGGCCCTCTATATCCACGACATTGTCAGGCCGGGAATGCTCTATGGAAAGATAAAGTACAGCGAGTTCGCCCACGCCCGCATCAAGCACATAGATACCACCAGGGCGGAAAGGCTGCCTGGTGTCAGGGCGGTTATCACGGGTTATAACACACCTGAGATCAGGATTGGTTTCATAAGGGACAACACTCCCTTGAAGCGGGACAAGGTAAGACAATTTCGAGATGAAGTGGCGGCGGTTGCGGCCATTGATCCCGAGATTGCGGAAGAGGCAGTGGATTTGATAAGGGTCGAATACGAAGAGCTTCCTGGGGTCTTTTCCCCTGAAGAGGCCTTGAGAGAGGGGGCTCCCCTTGTTCACGAGGTGGATGCCAGGGGGAGACCCAGGAAGGACAACCTTGTGCCGGTACCCTGGAGATTCGTGGCGGGGGAGGTGGAAAGGGCCAAGGCGGAAGCAGCTTACATAGCCGAGGATCATTACGAGACTCCGCTGATCCAGCAATCATGCATGGGGACCGCCGGTTGTATCGCCGAGTTCGATCTTCAAAACAATTTGATAATGCATACAAAGACCCAGATCCCTTTCCTGGCCCAGAGCGATTTCAATCGGGCACTCCAGGCCATGGGGTTGAAGGGCAAGAACACAAGGGTCATTGTCCCCACACTTGGGGGGGCGTTCGGTACCGGGCTGGATACACATGGCTACGAGTACATCGCCATATTGCTGGCCTACAGGACCGGCAGGCCTGTCAAGATCGTGCTCAGCCGGGAAGAGGAATTCATCGCCCTCTCCCCCCGGCAGCCCACCAAGACCTGGATAATGCAGGGATGTGACGGCGAAGGGAAGCTCACCTTCAGGGAAGTAAGGATGACCCTTGACAACGGGGCGTACACTTCCTGGGGCGCAACGACTCCCAGTGTAATGATGCTGCCCATTTCGTCCCTCTACCGGGTCCCCAATGTGCGGTACGAGACCAGGATCGTTTACACAAACAACACTTACTGCCAGGCAATGAGGGGATACGGCAATCCCCAGGCCGCGTGGGCAATCGAGAGCAATCTGGATCAACTTGCCCAGGTCGCGGGCATTGATCCCTACGAATTCAGGATGAGAAACAGGAACATCCCCGATGACATCACCCCCATGGGTCTTCAGATAACCAGTTGCGGCATGGAAGAATGCCTGAGAAAGGTTGCTGAAAGGTTGGAGTGGGACAAGAAGAGAGGAAAAACCGGAAGGGGCAATGGAGCAGGGAAGGTCAGGGGAGTGGGCATGGCATCCCTTTTCCACGTGGGCGGGTCTGGTCGCGTTTACCGTTCAGACGGGACCGGAATCATCATGAAGCTGGATGACTTCGGGAATGTATCCGTGATGACGGGCGGCGTGGAGATGGGGCAGGGTTTCAACGCAGCCCTGACCCTGGCATCTGCCGAGGCCCTGGGTGTCACCCCTGACAAGGTAATGATAATATCAGGGGACACCGCGAGCTGTCCCTGGGACGTTGGGACGCATGCCAGCAGGGGGGCCTTTACCGCGGGGAATGCAGCCATCATGGCGGCACAGAAAGCCAGGGAGAAAATCTTCCAGCTTGCCGCCGAGCATTTCATGCCCCGCCTCAAGTACAACCTTGAGAAGAGGAAGAAGAGGGATCCTGACTTCCAGATCCCAGACCTGGACTTCGAGAGGATCTCCGATCCTTCCGAGTTTGATCTGATTGAGAACATGGTCTTTCTTAAGGAAGAACCCGACAATCCCCTGTTGCGTCTCAGGCTCGATGAGATACTGAGGGAGGCCCATTACAAGGAGCAGGGGACAATGATCATGGCAGAGGCCTTCTACGATCCATGCAACGAGATGCTGGATCAAAAAACATGCAGGGGGAACATGTCTGCGACCTATATCTTCGGGGTGCAGGGCGCGGAAGTAGAAGTGGACCTTGAGACCGGCCAGGTCAGGGTGATCCAGTTCGTGTCCGCCCACGATGTGGGCAGGGTCATCAACAAGCAGACCATAGAAGGACAGATCTACGGTGGGGCGGTGATGGGGTTGGGTTATGCCCTTTCCGAGGAGTACAAGACGGACAAGGGAAAGAACCTCAATCCGAACTTTCTTGATTACAAGATATTGTCCGCTCCGGACATCGACTTCCCCATACACGTAGAATGCATCGAGACCAATGATATCGAAGGGCCCTTTGGGGCCAAAGGGATAGGGGAGCCCGGACTTGTCCCCACGGCACCAGCCATAGCGAATGCAGTGTACGATGCCACGGGTATAAGGATCAAATCCCTGCCCATAACCCCTGAGAAAATGTTGAGGGCCTTGAGGGAATCCCGGAAAGGAGGATCGGGAGATTGAGACTGCCTTCATTTGAGTACTTGAGACCCGAAAGCCTGGATGCCGCCCTTGAGTTCTTGGATCGTTACCAGGAAGACGCGGCCCTCCTGGCCGGAGGGACCGACCTTCTCGTGAGGATGAAACAGCGACTCCATGAACCTTCCGTGCTCATCAGCCTCAAGGGCATCCAGGGGATGAATTATGTACTCCAGGGGGAGGGAGTGATCAAGATCGGCGCTATGAGCCCCCTTGCCTCATTGCTGGAGTCAGAGACTATTCGTCATCTATACCCGTCCCTGAATCGAGCGGTGCGATTGATCGGCGCGCCACCCATCCAGCATTTCAGGGGTACCATAGGCGGCAACCTCTGCCTGGAGACGAGATGTCTCTACTACGACCAGTCCCCCTTGTGGCGCTCTGGTAGGACCAGGTGTCACAAGGACAAGGGTGAAACATGTTATGCAGAGGAAAACAGTGACAGGTGTCGCTCGGCAAACCAGTCGGACGGGGGCTGTGCCCTGATGGCACTGGGAGCGATGATAGAACTTTGCTCCACCAAGGGAAGCAGGATATTGCCCATAGAGGAGTTTTTTACGGGAAAGGGGGAAAAGCCCTTTGCCCTGGATGCCAACGAAATGGTAAAGGAGATCCGATTGACCCTGCCACAGGAAGGGGAGAGTTCAAGCTTCCATAAGCTGACATACCGCTCCGCCATAGATTTCGCCCTCGTGTCTGCTGCTGCGAAAGTCACGGTGGGGGACGGGAAGATTTCCTCCATAAGGATTGCCGTCGGAGGGGCGGGTGCGGCCCCATTGTTGCTGAAGGAGGCCGGAGACATGCTTCTCGGCAAGAGCGTGTCGGACACGCGGGCCATAGAAGAGGCCTCAGAGGCGGTCAGCAGGCATGCAGCGGCCTTCATGGTGGACAACCTGGGGTCCAGTTTGGAGTACAGGAAGAAGATGGCGGGGGTTATGGCAAGAAAGGCCATCGGCGAGGCACTGCAAAGGGCTCTTGAAGGAATGCAATAACCCGTGAGGTCCCGGCGAGAAGCCGATCACAGGACAAGGGAGGTAAGGAGTTTAGGCCATGAAAAGGGTCCCGATCACTATTACGGTCAACAATGAAGAGTACGATCTATACATCCCCCAGAACCGGACGCTCCTGGAAGCGCTGCGTGATGACCTGGAGATGACGGGCACGAAGGAAGGATGCGGGCTTGGGGTCTGCGGCTCGTGCACGGTACTGTCAAATGGCTCGCCCATAAGGAGTTGCCTGACCCTTGCCCTGGAAGCAGAAGGGGAGGAAATTACCACAGTGGAGGGCCTCGGAGGCGGAGAAAATGAGATTGATCCCCTCCAGCAGGCCTTCATAGACCATGGAGCGGTCCAATGCGGCTTCTGTACTCCTGGAATGATAATGACTGCAAAGGCATTTTTGGAGAAAAACGGCTCACCGGATGAGAAAAGCATAAGAGAGGCCATAAGCGGAAACATTTGCAGGTGCACGGGATACGCAAAGATGGTGGAGGCGATCATGGATGTGGCCGCCAAAGGAAGCCATGAATGAAATTCGAGAGAGAAACTGAGATAGCGTGGGGTTAAGGATATGGAAGAGGACTTTTCTTTGATCGGGAAAAGGATACCGCGGATCGATACCCTGGAAAAGGTCACCGGGGACGCAAAGTATTCAGCAGACCTGAAGCTGCCAAGGATGCTGGTGGGCAAGATCAAACGCAGCCCCCTTGCCCATGCGCGCATTCTGAACATAGATACCTCCAGGGCGGAAAGACTCAAGGGAGTCAAGGCGGTGGTTACCGGCAAGGATACCGCGGGTGTCAAGTGGGGGGTTTTCAGGTACACACAGGACATGGAGCTGCTCCCCAGGGACAAGGTCCGGTATTTCGGGGAGGAGATAGCGGCCGTTGCTGCCGTGGACGAGGATACGGCCATGGAGGCCATCGACCTCATAGATCTGGACCTGGAAGAGCTGCCTGCCGTGTACGATCCCATGGAGGCCATGACATCTGAAGGTCCCTTGATCCACGATGAATTCCCGAACAACATCAATATCCACGTGGAGATCACGGTGGGTGACATAGAGGAGGGGTTCAAGGAGTCTTACCTGGTTCGGGAAGACACCTTTACGGCGGCAGAGGATTCCTATTTTCAGGGGGAGCCTTACGCGGTTGTGGCCCGTTTTGACGATGCGGGGAACCTGGAGATCTGGATGCCCAATGCGGGCCCCCACATGAAGGCAAAACCCCTGTCAAACCTCCTGGGGATGCCCCTTCACAAGGTGAGGGTAAGGAAAATAACCATAGGTGGGGCATTCGGGGGGAGGTCTGAAATATCACCCGCGGACTTTATCTGCTCCCTGCTGGCCAAAAAGTCGAGGCGTCCCGTAAAGATCGTTTATACGCGGGAGGAGAATACGGTCAACGTCAGGATGGGACATGCCCTTATCACCACCATCAAGACAGGCGTGGACAGGGAGGGACGGGTTAAGGCCAGGGACATCACATGCTACATGGATGGCGGGGCCTATTCCTCCACCGGGCCCATAGCCACCTCTGTACCCTTTCTGTGCATGGAGCAGGCCTACCGGATGGACAATGTCCGCTACAACGGTTTCAGGATATTCACCAACAAACCCGTCAGGGGCATGATCCGGATGCACGGTCGATCATTTGCATGCGGCATTGATCTTCAGCTCGACATGCTGGGTCAGGAGCTGGGGATAGATCCGGTCACCATGAGACTGGTGAACGCAAGGCAAAAGGGTGACTACACGCCAACCGGAAGTTATGTGCAGTCCTGCGGGCTGACTGAGTGTATAACCAGGGCGACTGAGAAGGCGAGGTGGAAAGAGAAGTACGGGAAGCTCCCCCCGTGGCGGGGAATAGGTATCGGAATCAACTCGGTTCAGACCGGCTTCCCCCTGGGGATCAGGGGGGGATCCCAGGCATTCGTCAAGTTCAACGAGGATGGTGGCGTGACCCTGATTTCAGGTGTTGCGGACAATGGCCAGGGCAATGACAATATGCTTGCCCAGGTGGTGGCCGAGGAGCTGGGAATCGGGATAGGGGATGTCACCCTCATTACCGCGGATACGGAAGTTACTCCCAACGACCCCGGCACTTACTCCATGGTGACCACCTTTGCGGGAGGAAACGCCGCTCGGCTGGCCGCCATAGACGCCAGGAGAAAGATCTTTGAGATTGCGGCCGAAGAGATGGAGGCAAACGTGGAAGACCTGGTGCTGAAGGACAAGAAGGTCTTTGTCAGGGGAAGCCCCGAGCATTTTATTCCGCTGAAGACCGTTATCCGCATGGCACTCATGAAAGGCCGCCCGGTTTCAGGAGAAGGGCACTACGCCCCGAAGGTGGATCAACGGAGAGAGTGGGTCAAGAATCCCTCAGGTCAACTCTCTGAAACCTTCTCCTTCGGGGCTACCGTTGCAGAAGTGGAAGTGGATCCCGAGACCGGGAAGGTCAAGGCCCTGGAGGTCACGGCTGCGCAGGATGTGGGGTTTGCATTGAACCCCCTGGTCCTGGAAGGTCAATTCGAGGGCAGCGTGGTAATGGGAGGGCATGGAGGAATGCTGACCGAATACCATTTCTGGGACGGGGGCAGGTGCCTCAACCCGACCCAACTGGAATACAAGGTCCCCCTGGCCGCGGATGTGCCCAGGATAAACAGCATCATTGTTGAATCAGAAGACCCCTCGGGCCCCTATGGGGCCAAGGAAGCAGGCATGTCAATAGCCATGAGTGCGGCCCAGGCATACGCATCCGCCATCGCCAACGCCATTGGCGTCACAATCAAGGATTTTCCAATGACCCCTGACAAGATCCTGGCCGCCATTGAGGCCAAGAGATCGGGCAAGGAGGACGAGGGGAACTGAGATGGAAAAAGGCATGGGGGAGAGACACTACAGACTGGGCTGTGATATCGGGGGCACATTCACTGACTTTGTCTTGATGGATGATGAAACAGGTGAGATGTGGATCAACAAGTGCCTGACTACACCCCTGGATCCCTCGGAGGCCGTAGAGCAGGGGATAAGGGAATTGCAAGGGAGAATACCCGGTTTCATCCCTCTGCTTGAGGAGGTGATTCACGGCACCACGCTTGTTATCAATGCGATCATAGAGAGAAAAGGCGCCAAGACCGGGCTCATAACAACCAGGGGTTTCAGGGACGTCCTGGAGCTTGGCAGGGAAATCCGTTACGCGCCCTATGACATCTTTGCAGAATTCCCCGAGCCCCTGGTACCACGAAAATTGCGCCTCGAGGTGGATGAGCGGGTGCGTAGCGACGGGTCCGTCTTGAAATCCCTTGACCCCGAGGAAGCCAGGGACGCGGTCAGGAGACTGCTTGGTATGGGGGCCGAGTCTATTGCTGTTTGCCTGATAAACTCCTTTGAAAATCCCAGACACGAGTTCATGATACGGGATATTATCCGCGAAGAGGCCCCGGAGCTTTCCGTATCCATATCCTATGAGGTACTCCCCCAGATCAGGGAGTATGAGAGGACCAGCACAACGGTGACCAATGCCTATGTAAAACCCCTGACGGGCAAGTATCTCAAAAGGCTCTCAGGGAGGCTCTCGTCCATCGGTTTTGCGGGGAGGCTTTATATCATGCTTTCCAGCGGCGGCATCACCTCCGTTGATACGGCCTCAGAGTTCCCTGTCAGGATAATCGAATCCGGCCCCACCGCGGCTGTCATATCCGGGCAATATTTCGGCCGCCTCTTTGATATCCCTGACATGTTTTGTTTCGACATGGGAGGCACTACGGCCAAGTCCTGCCTTATTCAACGGGGGGAAGCAGGGGTAGTCCCCACCTTCGAGGTGGGCCGCGTTCAACGATTCATGAAGGGCAGCGGCCTTACCATACAGGTACCCGTGGTGGACCTGATGGAGATCGGAGCAGGTGGAGGCAGCATCGCCAAGGTAAGCAGAATGGGGACCCTCCAGGTGGGGCCGGAGAGTTCCGGGGCTGACCCAGGGCCAATATGCTATGGAAGAGGGGGCACAGAGCCGGGCGTAACCGACGCGGACCTTCTCCTGGGGTACCTGGATGAGAATTATTTCCTTGGCGGGCAGATGAGACTCCAGAAAGACCTGGCACGAAAGGGTATTGAAGAGAAAATAGCACAGCCCCTGGGAGTTTCCCTGGTGCAGGCCATATGGGGTATTCATGACCTGATCAACGAGACCATGGCGGCTGCGGCCAAGACACATATAGCCGAAAAGGGCGGGAATCCCAAGGTAGTAACGGTTGCTGCCTTTGGCGGGGCAGGGCCCGTACACGCCTATGGCCTGGCAAAGAAGCTGGGAGCGCCCAGAATAATCGTCCCCCCCCATGCGGGGGTGGGTTCGGCAATGGGCTTTTTTACGGCTCCCCGGGCCTTTGACCTGGTACGTTCCCACAAGGTGCCCTTGGGCAGGGCGGATTTTTCGGAGATCGAGGCCATATTCAAGGAAATGGAGGATGAGGGGGCAAGGACCCTTCAATATAGCGGTCCTGAAAGCGACATAGAATTCCAGCGATCCCTGGACATGCGTTTTGTCGGGCAGGGTGCCGAGACAAACGTGCCTATCCCGCATAAGAATTTTCCGGCCATGGATCGAAGGGAGATCAGGCGGCTGTTCGATGATGTCTACGAAAAACTCTATGGGAGGACCTATCCGGACTCAGAAGTGGAGTTTATCAACTTCAAGGTAAGGGCCAGCATACCGGCAAGATTGTTGCAGTTGCCTAAACTGGACAAGAATGCCGGATCCCTGGAGGGGGCGATAAAGGGGAAGCGGGACGCCTATTCTCCCATTGCGCGGGATTTCATCCCCTTTACGGTATACGACCGCTACAGGCTTTTTCCCGAAGCCGGTTTCAAAGGGCCGGCCATAATAGAGGAGAGGGAATCGACAGTGGTCGTGGGAGAAGATGCATCTGTGAGGGTGGATGAATACGGATTTCTCTGGATCACCCTGGGCTAAAAGGAGGAAGTAAAGGATGGGGAAGCGTTTTGACCCGATTACTTTGGAAATACTCTGGAGGAGATTGATCTCCATCGTGGATGAGGCTGATTCCACCGTTTCCAGGACCGCATTTTCCAGCCTGCTGAGGGATGCCCATGACTACACCTGCATGTTTACGGATCGAAGGGGAAGAGAGTTGGCACAGGGGACCTTTGCCACGCCAGGACAGTCCGGGGCCATGGCCTTGGGCATCAAGAAGCTGATTGGTTCCCTGCCCCTGGAAACCTGCAAGCCCGGGGACGTGTTCATCACCAATGATCCCTGGGCCCTGGCAGGACACCTCAATGATATTTGTGTCATGAGCCCCATATTTTACAGGGACAGGCTTACCGCCTTTACGGCATGCGTGTTTCACCACTCGGACATAGGAGGCAGGGTCTCTTCCGATAACCACGAGGTCTTCGAGGAAGGACTTTTCCTCCCCATGGTGAAGCTTTATGATGGTGGTATGCCGAACGAATCCCTTATGGAGATGATACGATGGAATGTCCGGACCCCGGATGAGGTGATCGGTGACATCCGGTCCCAGATAGCCGCCAACCACGTGTGTGCCGAGAAGATATGCCAGATGCTGGAAGAAAACCGACTTGAAACACTGGACGATCTGGCAGATGAAATCATTGGGCGCACCGAGAAGAGCATCAGGGCGGCGATTGAAAAGGTCCCTGATGGAGTTTACAGGGCAGAGGGCATCGTCGAGCAGATGGAGGGTAAGGATGACATTGTAATCAAGGCGGCTGTTGAAGTGAAGGGAAGCGATATCAACGTGGACCTCGATGGCTCTTCACCACAGGTGGATTGGGGGGGCAACGTGGTCTACAATTTTACCTACGCCTATGTCTTCATGGCAGTAAAGAGCATGTTCGATCCTGACATACCCAACAACGAGGGCTGCGCAAGGCCCTTGAAACTATTTGCCCCGGAAGGCAGCGTTGTCAACTGCAAATTCCCGGCGGCGGTTGCAGCGCGCATGCAGGTGGGCCATTTCCTCACCGAGATCATTTACCGGGCCATGGCCGAAGTGTTGCCTGACAGGGTCATCGCGGGAAGCGGAGGTACACCGGCGACAATGAACGTGCTCTACGGCAGAAGGAGTGACGGGAGCCCATTTCACTCGGTCAGGATCAGGGGCGGCGGTATGGGGGCAAGTGCCCGGAGGGACGGGGCCTACGTATACATATTCCCGGCGAACGGTGCCAACACCCCCGTAGAAATATTCGAAAACGACACGCCATTGATCATGGAAAAACGGGAACTGATACCCGACTCCGGTGGCCCGGGGAAGATGAAAGGGGGGCTGGGCAGGAGGATGGTGTTGAAGATCCCTGACGACGACTATGCCCCTATTCCTCCTGTAAACCTGGGTATTCAATCGGGGAGGTACAGGTACCCGCCCCAAGGGCTCTACGGGGGCAAGCCGGGTGCCAGGGCCAAGTTTCTGGTCAATGGTGAACCAGGAAATCCCTATGGTCTGACGCAGCTCAATCCTGGTGACGTCGTCATCATGGACGCGGCCGGGGGAGGTGGTTTTGGTGATCCCCTGGAGCGTGATCCGGCCCTCGTGGAGAGGGATGTGGAGCACGGATACGTGACCATAGAGGGGGCAAGGAGGGACTACGGAGTCGTAATTGATCCTCAAACCATGAAGGTGGATATGGATTCCACCAGGCGAGAACGGGGTCAACCCTGAGACACTGCCGCGTCAGCTTGCCTCTTTGGCTTTTCCGAGAGACACCCTGCCATCGAACATTTCAACCACCGGTAAAGGCACCGTTTTTTGGGAGGGGTATTTCGGTGACCCTGCTAGAATGTTATGAAGGATGAAGGACCGCAATCGAGGGGGGAATAGCATTGACTGAATTGGAGAAATCGGAAAATCTCTTTAATCGGTGGGGCGGACGTAAGGCAGCTTTTTTTGGCTATACGCATCTGGCTCATGACATGTGCATTGGCCTGCTTCCCGCAATGCTTCCGTTGATTCGGACAACCCTTGGGCTAAACTATTTCCAATCAAGCCTACTTCTTTCATCCTTCTCAATAACCTTTGGGTTTTCCCAATTCCCCGGGGGCTGGCTGGGAGATAGAATCGATCCGTACCGTGCTGCTGGGATTGGCCTAGGGGGTATCGGCCTGACAACTGTGATGGTTGGATTACCTTCCACCTATCATCTTCTCCTGGTTTTGATGGTTGTTATGGGGCTTTTTGCAGGCCCATATCATCCGTCAGCAACATCAATAATATCAGATCTTTTTGAAAGAGAATTCAGAGGTAAGGCCATAGCCCTTCATCTCGTGGGAGGGAGTATTGGGTTTACTTTAGGTCCGGTTTTTGGGGGCATTTTGACTGAATTATTCGGATGGCGATCTGCGTTTATCTTTTTGGGGCTCCCCTCCCTGGTGGCATCTTTCATGGTGTTTCAGAAGGGGTTCCAAACAGGCACCGTAGATTTGGGGGTATCAAATGGGACCTCAACAAGTGGCAGAGACATGACGGTCCCATCAAAAATGAAGAAGGACGTCTTTCGCATATTAAGGCCCATCATTATTATTGCATCTTTAGCTATTCTTGTTCAGCTCGTGGCGGGGTGCGCCACGGCATTTATTGCCATCTATTTGGTGGATAAGCATAAGGTCGTCCCTGCCTTTTCGTCAATTTTTCTGGGAGTGCTCAGGGCTGGAGGCATAGCAGGGAGTTTCCTCGGAGGATGGCTTTCTGATTACTGGAATAGGAGAAATGCCATTTTGTTGCCTCTGATATCCATCGGGCCGGTCCTGTACTTAATCACAATACTCCCTTTCAACCCCTTTTTCATAGTCATATTTTTTGTCTTTGGCCTGTTGGTATACATGATGCAGGCCACTGTCCAGCCCCTGATAATGGACACCTGTCCCCAGGAATTCAGATCCACTGTCTTTGGCATCTATTTCGGGCTCAGTATGGAGGGAATGAGTTTGTTGCAACCAGTTGCCGGACATTTTATGGACAAAGTGGGAATTATTGACGTATTCCATATTATCGCCTTGATCAGTTGCATATTTTCCGTGATGGCCCTTTGGCTTATCAGCAATGCCAGGTATGATAGGAGCTAGGATTTTGGGGAGAAGGCATTTTAGTGGAGTATAGAAACTCTGGCCCCTCGCACAGCGAGATTTTCTAAAGGTCAGTCGAAAATCACGTTCCGCTGGAGTCAATGCCGCTGGTTTCCGCTCATCCACAGGCCCCTTCATGGGCTGAACCTCTAATCAACAGTGTAGTCGAATTCTGCTTGACACACAAGGCTCAGTCACCTATACATTTCCCCGAGGCAGCGACTTCTTATTACCCCGCCTAGCCGGGCTGAATAGTGCAACAGGACAGGACCCATCGACCTCCCGCTCCTGTGACCACCTGAAGAACTCGCGGCAAAAGCAGACGCACGGAAATAGGTTCCATATTGTTGGTGTCTTTTTTCCTGTTTTGTTGCAGCTTTGAGGGGTTTTTGGGGATATTGTTTCCACAACGCATTGAGCTCACTGCAGTTGTTCTATCTCATTTTGTTGGCACGAAATTTGGGAAAATTGCTTGATTTGAACTACACAAGAAGGACTCAAAAAGAAAGGACAAGACATGAAACATCTAGATTGGTTTTCTGAAATAACAAAAGGGAGCATGGCCAAGATCCTAGGTCTGACATTTCTCATAATGGCCTTGCCGGCCACTGCTTGGGCAATTATCTATGTGGATGCGGCTAGCACATACGATGGGGTTGGTAAAGGCAGCTCTTGGAGTACGGCTTACAGCGATCTGCAAGAGGCCTTGGACAGCGCTGTTGCTGGTGATGAACTTTGGGTCAAGGCGGGGACCTATGTCAACTATGTCGCGCCTGGTGCCGAGGGTTGGGACAAGGCCATATTTGTCAGAACCGACGACATCAAGCTTTACGGCGGATTTCCGGCAGATGACCCCTTTGCGGATTGGGAGGACCGGGATTGGGCCACGCATAAGACCATCATCGACGGCAAGGGGATTTACAGAGGCTTGTATGTTTCAGGAGATGCGCTCATCGACGGATTCTTCATAACCAATGGCGGAGGAGATGCCTATGGGGGGGCTGGAATCAAGATCGCCTACGGGTCGCCGACCATAAGAAACTGTATCATCAAGGGCAACGGACCAGCACCTGGAGAAACTCACCTGACAGGAGGTGGCATCGCCATTTCCAATATTGGCGGGCCTGGTCCCAAAATCATTAATTGCCTTATCGCTGACAACCAGGCACAGCAAGGTGGTGGCATTGATATAGCATATGCATCCATTAGCAGTAGTGATCCTGTGGAAATTATCAACTGCACGATCGTAGACAATTATGCCGCGGATCAGTATGGCCAAACCGGAGGCGGTCTGCGAATTGCCGGGGAATATGTCAAGATCAGGAACTCCATTATATGGGAAAACACGGCTTACGGCAATGTATCTCCCCAGATCTGGATTGATACGCTCGGCAAGATGCGAACAACTATTTCCTATTCTTGTATCCAAGGGGGCTGGACTGGATCGGGCTCTAACAACCGTAGTGACGATCCCCGTTTCACGGGCCTGGATTATCATTTGTCAAATGTTTCCCCGTGCATCGATAGAGGGTCCAACAGCGAGGTCCCGGATGATTTCGACGATCTGGATAAGGACCTCGACACCTCGGAGACCCTTCCCTTTGACTTGGACGGGGGCGACAGAATCACTGACGGTGACGGCTATGGGGGCGCAATCGTGGATATGGGATGCTATGAATACGGGTCATCGGTGGCGCTCTCGCTACGCATCATCCGCACGAGTTTTGCTGAAGGAGAAGCTCCCTGGGAGTGCGCTCTGGATCTTTCGCAGAGCCTGGGTGAAGATCTGGATGTGACTCTGACTTCCAGCGATGAGACCGAGATCACAGTACCTTCAGAAGTGACTTTTTCTGCAGGAGAAACGACTGTATTTTTCAATATGACCATCGTGGATGATGAAGAGATTGACGGCCGGCAGACGGCGACTATTACCGTTACAGGAGCAGGGGTCAAGGGTGATACCTCAGACGTAATTGAAGTGCTGGACAATGAGGAGAAGGTGCTGACCTTGAATGTGCCTCCGACGGTAACGGAAGGAGATGGGATCATCAATGCTGCTGGTTTTGTCCATCTTTCCGGGACCCTGCCTACACCAACGGATGTGCATCTTTCCTCAAGCGATACGACGGAAGTAAATGTGCCCTCTGTTGTGACAGTGGGTTCAAACACCAAAAACGCCAGTTTCTGGATCGAGGTTCTGGATGATGATGAACTGGACGGAACCAAGAATGTCACTATCACCGCCTGGATCCCCGCTGACCCGGATTGGAATACTGCCTACGGTACCATCAGTGTGGCAGATAACGAAATACCGCCGGTCATGTACACGTTGAATATGTCTGTTTCAGGCAGCGGAACGACCAATCCTTCTGTCGGAGCCCACAATTATCCGGAAGGATCCGTGGTCGATGTCTATGCGACACCTGCAAGCGGGTGGCGATTTGATGGCTGGTCGGGTGATGTCACCGGGACAGCGAACCCGACTACGGTGGAGATCAATGGAACCAAGAATGTGATGGCTTCGTTTAGCCTCATACCGCCTGACTATGAGCTGACTCTTCAGCTAGAAGGAGAAGGGGCGGTGACGCTCAATCCTCCCGGAGAAAACTATCAAGAGGGCACGACAGAGACCTATGAGGGCGGTACGACCGTTCATCTGGAGGCCAACCCGGATGGTGGATGGGCCTTTGTCGGATGGGTCGGCGATGTGGCCGATGATACGGCTGAAACGACCTCCATCCTGATGAATGGTAACAAGACTCTTACGGCCAGATTCGGTGAAGATAACGACACTGACGGTATGGCGGATGAAGAAGAACAGGGACCTAACGGAAATGAACCGCTCTATGACGGAAACAATGATGGCACACCTGATTGTCAGCAAGACAATGTTGTATCGGGGCACACTTATGACGATCAAGACTATGTTACCTTGGCTGTTCCCGGTGCACCGGCGGCAACGACACTAAGTGATTGCGACTTTGTTCCCAATCCTTCTCCTGGTGACGCTCCGGCGGACGTTGAATTCGAATATGGTTTTTTCGATTTTACGGTCAACGGCGTCGGAGCAGGTGGTTCTACGACCGTAACCATTTATCTTCCTGCTGGGGCGGAGCCTGCTACCTATTACAAGTACGGTCCAACACCGACCGATCCCACGAACCACTGGTACGAATTTCTATACGACGGTGAGACTGGCGCGGAAATCAACGGAAATGTGATCACCTTGCATTTTGTTGATGGCAAGCGGGGAGATGACGATCTTGATGACACCAATGGAACCATCATTGATCAGGGTGCGCCAGGCACAACGACACCAAGTCCCACGCCAAGTCCCACGCCAAGTCCGACTCCAAGTCCAACCCCAAGTCTGGGTGGCGATGGGGACGGCTGCTTTGTCCAGACAATACTAGCCCAGGAATCTGAAATGGGCCGCATGGTGTGTGCCCTCATCTTGTTCTTGATCATAGCCGGTTGTGTGGTCATCGTGGGGATAAAAAGGCTGGCCTGAGCACACTTCTCAGCACCTGTTTGGACCAAAAAGGGGAGGCACCTCCCCTTTTTCTTGTCCAAGAAGGAATCACTCATTAAGGGCCGATTTAAGCGGCGATATTGGCGAAATATTCGGTGGTCTGGGCTATTTTGCTGTTTCGAAGATCGGAAAAACATTTGCAGAAAGGAGTGACAAAGATAGAGGCTTCAAAAAAAGGCTGACAGCGCTTGCTGACAATATTTCCAATGTCAGGAGTCGACCCACACCCACTGGCATCTGCCAACTACGAGGAGTTTTGAAGAAGAGGCTGATGATATGTGGGGTGCAACAGGTAGGAAAAACAGATGGAATTTGAGACGGATATCACCAGAGAGATCTCACTGTTTGCCCAAACCATCTCCTACGATGAGCTTCCAGGGAGGGTGGTGGAAGAGACCAGGCGGCTGATCCTTGACTCTCTGGGATGCGCCATCGGTGGGGTAAACACAGAGAAGGGCAGGATCGGTATAAAGTTCGCGGAGGAGCTATCGGGGACCGGGGACACCACAATCCTGGGTCGTGCAAGAAACGCCCATCCCATCTCATCCGCCTTTGCCAACGGAGAGCTGATGAATGCCCTGGACTATGATGCCCTCCTTTCACCACCAGAACACCTTACCCCCTACGTGATGCCTGCATGCATCACGTGCGGGGAGATAGATAACGTTTCGGGCAAGGAACTGATCCTGTCTGTTGCCATAGCCCATGAGATCACTACGAGGTTAAGCGATTCCCTGGTCTTCGGGAACAGATTCAGTGTGAAGTTGCCCGAAAAGGGACTCACCCTGGCGTTGCCCACACCTGGATACGGGATATGTCTCTTTGGTGGCATTGCAGGTGCCGGGAGGCTCATGGGTTTCACGGCCGACGAGATAGCCAATGCCATGGGCATCGGAGGCTTCTCCTGCCCGATACCCATGCTGGCAAAGTTTGCCGTGACAGTCCCTCTTTCCATGACCAAGTACCTCTCCTCTGGCCTGTTATCACAGATAGAGATTGTGTCCCTTCTTCTCACCAGCATCGGCCACAGTGCTGACAGGGGTGTCCTGAACGGGGAATATGGGTTTTTTAGATTTTTCGGCTGTGACACATGGTCACCCGAAAGGATGGTGGAGGGCCTGGGGAGAGAATGGCGATTCCCGGACAGGATCTTTTATAAGACTTACCCCTGTTGCGGCGCCATGCAGAACGTGCTCGGGCTTTTTGATCGGATTATCACGACCCGTCACCTTTACCCGGAGGATATGGAGGAGGTGGCAGTAGTCCTTAACCCCCTTGGAGAACTGCCTGCCTGGAAAAATCCGGATGTGATCTCCCATGTGGACATTCAATTCAATACCGCCTTCCTCTTTTCCCTCCTGGCCCACAGGATCGAGCCGGGCCCCTTGTGGCAGAATGAGGAGGTATTGAGCAACAGGAAGATCAGGGAATTTGCGAAAAAGGTCAGGGTCGTTACCTCCCTGGACAGGGACTCAGAAGGGAGACCGGACATTACGGTGGTGACTACCAGAGGGAAAGGCCAAAAGGTTTACTCCGAGAGGGGGCTATCAATAGCCGCAGAGATGTCCCAAGAGAGTTTGATCGAAAAATTCAAGAGGAACACCCAGGCGGTCATAGGGGAATCAAAGGCCATGGACTCTGTTGACGCGATCCTGCGCTTGGAGGAACAAGAGGATATCTCCGGGCTTATGAAACTCCTGGTACCCTGACCTGCTCACTCCTCCGTCCATTCCAGACGGAAGACCTCCGAAAAACCCTGACTTCCTGTCACGATTTGTCGCAAGTTCTACAATCCTCAATCATTCGGCCCCCTGTGCGAGGTGGCATCCTCGTCGCCCCAGTCCTCCTCGGCATAGGACATTCCCTTTTGCCCCGGCACCTTGCGTTTTTGGCCGGCCCGGTAAAAGGCGCAGCTTTTCGGGCCGTAGCAAAATGTCTCGAACCGATACCGTTTCTTGGGCGGATTCCACTGATCGATGATCATCTCCACAGGCATCCGGCAACCCCAGATGCAAGTCGTGCACTTGGCGTCATAGGTCCGGGCATCCAGGCGACGATGCCCCGGCTGCGATAAGTTTCCAGCTCGGGCGGTATGCCAAGAAATGGTGGACCAGTTGACGGCTCGCTTTCGGCATCCTTCAGTATCTTCAAACCGCTCGCCTTGTAGAACCCGGCCGTTTCGAGTCGCGGATCAGGGACCGGGACTGCCACCCCACTCACTTCCATACCTACCTGAAATTGATACTTTTCGTGCGTCGCTTTTCCGACAGCGACCTGAAATTCACCGTGCCGCTTCGATGGCCTGCTCAATGGGATCGACCTGTTTTCGCTTGCCGGAACTCAT
The DNA here is from genome assembly GCA_019308525.1 of Deltaproteobacteria bacterium. The sequence goes on along the minus strand of JAFDIC010000006.1, from coordinate 9 downwards.
GTTATTAGT
>JAFDIC010000116.1 GCA_019308525.1 Deltaproteobacteria bacterium | reverse complement strand
ACCTGCGGTATCGCCGCGGGCGGGGATCAGGTGATGGAGGCCCTGAAGGAGGAAGTGGCCAAATCCGGCAGGAAGGATATCAAGATTGTTATTTCAGGGTGTATGGGCATGTGCAGCAGTGAACCCAACATAACCGTCCGCCGGTTGGGAGAAGAGGGAGTCCTTTACTACAATCTGGATGCGGAAAAGGCAAGGCAGGTGTTTGAGGGACACGTCCTCGGGGGGAAGGTACAAACAGATTTTGCCCTGGCCAAGATAAATAGATACTAAGTCTGTGGATGAAAACAAAGGAGATGGGAGTCATGTCCGAAATGGAAACCGGTCAAACAGGTGGAAAGACAAAGCAGGAGAAGGCGGTCCCCTATCTAAGTGATTTGCCCTTCTTCAAGTACCAGGAGGAGATCGTTCTTCGCCATAAGGGCATTGACCCTGAAAAGATCGATGAATATATCGCAAAGGACGGATACCTGGCCGCTGCAAAGGCACTGACCGAGATGACCGCCGAGGAGATTGTCAATGAAATAAAGAAATCCGGGCTTAGGGGAAGGGGTGGAGCCGGATTCCCCACGGGCCTAAAATGGGAGTTTGCCAGGAGAGCCAAGGGTGAGACCAAGTACGCACTGTGCAACGCGGACGAAGGGGACCCAGGTGCCTTCATGGACAGGAGTGTGCTGGAAGCGGATCCGCACGCAGTCCTGGAAGGTATGATCATAGCCGCAAAGGCCATAGGTGCCCATCAGGGATACATATATTGCAGGGCCGAGTATCCCCTTGCCTTGCGGAGACTGGACATAGCGATACGTCAGGCCAGGGAGTACGGGCTGCTGGGAAAGGACATCTTTGGTAGCGGGTTCGATTTTGAGGTGGAGATCTACCAGGGGGCGGGCGCCTTTGTGTGCGGGGAGGAAACCGCCTTGATGCATTCCATCGAGGGGAAAAGGGGGATGCCCAGGCCGAGGCCTCCCTTTCCTGCCCAGGAGGGCCTCTGGAAGAAGCCGAGCGTGCTGAACAACGTCGAGACCTACGCCAATGTCCCAGAGATCGTTCTCAGAGGCGGAGAATGGTACGCTGCAATAGGAACCGAAACAAGCAAGGGCACCAAGATTTTCGCCCTGACAGGAGATGTAAAGAACATCGGCCTGGTCGAGGTGCCCATGGGGACCACGCTGCGCACCATTATTTTTGATATTGGCGGCGGCATGCGCCAGAAGAAGCGCAAGTTCAAGGCGGTTCAGCTTGGAGGCCCGTCAGGAGGCTGCATCTCTGAGGCCCATATCGATACACCCGTGGATTTTGAATCCATCAGCAAGGTGGGGGCCATCATGGGCTCGGGCGGGATGATCGTAATGGATGATCATACTTGCATGGTTGATATGGCCCGTTTCTTCATAGATTTTTGCAGGGAAGAGTCCTGTGGAAAGTGCGCTCCTTGCCGGGAAGGTACCAGCCGCATGCTGGAGATCCTGGAGAAAATCACTCGAGGGGAGGGAGAACTGAGTGATATAGATAACCTGCATGAGTTAAGCCAATTTGTGAAGGAATCGTCCCTCTGCGGTCTCGGGCAGACGGCCCCCAACCCTGTCCTCTCGACCTTGCAGTATTTCAGGGAGGAATACGAGGCCCACATCCATGAAAAGAGATGCCCGGCAAAGAGGTGCGCGGCCTTACTCAGCTTTGAGGTTGATCAGGACCTTTGTAAGAAGTGTGGCCTGTGTTTCAAGGGTTGCCCGGTGGGGGCAATCGAATGGGAAAAGAAAAAGCCTGCTTACATAGATAAGAGCAAGTGCATAAAATGTATGACGTGTTTCAGCGCTTGCCAGTTTGACGCCATTTTCTAGCGCGTCCGTAGGTTTTCATGGTTGAGCGACAGCCATCAAAGTCCTTACACAGGATCAGGGAGCAGGTGCTTATGCTGAGCGTGGGCAGGGAGTACGTGTCGAGCGAGCCCATGCTGAAGAAGATAGGAGAGGACCTTCTGAAGCACGCGGAGGAATTGAAGACAGAGGTCCAGGATCTGAAGAGAAGATTTCCCGGCAAACTGGTCCGTGAGGTGGAGGCGGACAGCCTTATCGAAGAGTTTCAAAAGAAAGTCCGGTTATTGCAGGAACCTGATGAAGAGGTACTCCAGAAGTGTTCCACCGGGCTACTGGGAAGGGAATTGGAGGAGGATGTGAAGGCGCTGGCCAGTGCGGTTCAGGGCGTCCAGGACCTGGTGGAAGGGCGATCCACCAGCTTCACCAAGAAGGACTCAATGCTGTCCACTTTCAGCAGATTTGGACTCCTCTTGAGCCCGGTCAGTACAACAGGCAAGATCCTTTTCAGGATTGTTTCGATTGCAATTCTTCTGGGGGTAGTTACCTTTCTGACGCTCTATTTCACCATGGAGAAGGAGGAGAAGCTCGGACAGGAGATAGTCCGGCTGAACGCCCTCATTGAGCGCCAGAAAGAAACGGTTGCCAGGTTAAACGGTCAAATAGACGAGTTGAGCCGCAAGGTCGATGCACTGAGAGACTCCAAGGGGGAAGACCTGACGCGACAGGAAAGGCTGGACATCCTGGAGCTGGATGTCACGATAAACAAGTTGATGCAGGATCGCCAAAAGGCGGAGGTGCAAATAAGCTTCTATGAAAACGAAATTGCGGACAGGAAAAGGCGTATCAAGGCCTTGAAGGGCAAATCCTTCATAAGGAGGCTCCTCAGGCTGTAACGGACTTTTCCTCTCTCCATCAAATCATGTAGGCCTGAAATTCCCTTTTTTCTCTCCTCTTGACCCTGAGACTTGCCTGTGAGGCCCTTGAGTACAAAGCGATGTCAGTCTCCTGTCCACCGCCTGGATCGCTATAAGCCGCTGTCATTGACGCGGCCAATTCTTCCTGTTTCGGGGAGATCTCTCCCACCACGAGCACGGTCGGTCCAGGGACTGAAACGGGAGTCAACAGGAGGTTATCCTCCCGACAAAGGGACCTGATGATCCTGTTCTCCCTCTCGTTGCGGCCGATAACCACCTTCGTCCCGGGGCCTACCCTGAAATGCCTTCCCACCTTGAGCAGTTCAACGTCCCTCAAAGGGAGGTCCCGGGAAAAGGTCAAGAGATCCTTCAACCTTCGAGAAAACCCGGGGTCTGTCAGGAGACACCCCCCTGCCGGGGTGGGAAACTCCCTTATGCCCAGTTGCCTGGCAAGATCCATCTGGGGCTTTCGAGATCGACCTGAAAATCCCATGAGCCCATTCCTGTCCACCCACCCTTTCTCCTCCGGGATGGTCTTGGGCAGGCGTTTCGCCGAGAGGGGACGCAGAATCAGGCCCGGCCTCCCGCTTTCAGACGCGATTACGTCAAGGGCTTTCCTGTTCTGAGACATGGGCCTTTGTCCAAGGACTTCTCCTGTGATGATGAAATCCGCCCTTTCCTGTTCCAGCACCTCGCATGCCTTACGCAACATCAGGATGTGGCAGTCGATGCAGGGATTCATATTCTCGCCGTAGCCGTGCTTTGGATCCTTTACCACTTCCAGGTGGCTTTCGGTTATGTTGATGACCCTGAGAGGGAGCTTGATATGGGCTGCGGATTTCCTGGCACCCGAAGAAGGGAAAAATGGGGTTTCAAAAAAAAGGCCAAGAATTTCAATGCCCTGGACCCTTACCAGTTGGACGGCAAGTATGCTGTCCAGGCCCCCGGAAAATACAGCCAAGGCTTTCATCCTGAGACCTACAATCCCGCGTCCGCCAGCTCTTTGATGAGGGCCCTTTGCTTCTTGCTCAGCTTCCTGGGAACGTCGATATTCACCTGTACATAGGCATCGCCCCTGCCGTTTCCGTTCATTCGAGGCATACCATAACCCTTCAACCTGAACTTGGCGCTATCTTGAGTACCAGGGTTGATCTTCAGCCTAAGTGTCTTGTTGTCGATGGTTGGGACTTCGATTTCGGTTCCCAGCACGGCTTCGGAGTACTTGATCTCTTTCCTGTAAACAAGATCATCCCCTTCTCTCTTGAAAAGGGGGTGATCCAGGACCTTGATCTGGATATAGAGATCTCCGTTCGGACCGCCGTGAGCGCTGGGTTCACCTTTCCCCCGAAGCCTGAGCTTTTTCCCGGTATCTATACCGGCAGGGATCTTTACGGAAAGGTCCTGTTGTACACCCCCGACCCTGTAAGATATGATCTTATCAGTGCTCTTTGCAGCCTCTTCGAGGGTGATTGGTAACTCGTACACCAGATCCCGGCCCTTGGGGGCTTGGCCATGGCCTTCAAAGCCGCCGAAGGAGGAAGCGAAATGGGATCTCCTGTCTCTGAAGGGGTCATGCCTTATCCCCCCAAAAATTTGGCTGAACAGGTTATGAACTCCTCCGCTGGTCCCAAAGCCGAATTCCTTGAAAATACTGCCAAAATCGAAATCCCTGAAGATGTCTTCCTGGGTGAATCGCCTGTTGAATCCTTCGGCACCGAAAGTGTCATATTGTTTCCTCTTCTGGGGGTCACTCAAGACGGCGTAGGCCTCGCTGATCTCTTTGAACCTGGCCTCCGCCTCCTTATTACCCTTGTTTTTGTCAGGATGGTACTTCATGGCCAGCTTTCGATAGGCCTTCTTTATCTCATCCACAGAGGCAGACCTGGATACACCGAGAATCTTGTAATAGTCTTTGCCGGCCATAAGCTTGTTTCTTCACCTTTTTGTGCTTGAGAGGCTGGATATGTCCAGGGGGTGTCGGTCCCGTTCGAAGCCGTTAAATGTCATATTAATCATGATATTACCCAAGTCAAGGAACCCGATCCCCACGTAGGACATGTACTGGGCCAGTGTTTGATGGCAAACGTCCTTGTTCATGGTTTGTTATTAGTTATGCGTTATCAGTTGCCGGTTATTTGCTGCTTGTGATCTCTTTTTGGGAGCCTGTTGACTTACATTCGTCTCAGGTCGGCGAAGAAAGAATATCATCCCGGGGATCCAACTCTAAGATCGTTTACCGACACGCAAATTACCAATGACCGATAACTGCTGACCAATCTCCACTGGAGAAACTGAGTGTGATATCACTGCTGTCTCGCTATTGTTTCCTCCTCTTGAGCCGGTATTCAAAGTCCGCGTTTATGTGGAGGCGGTTCACGGCGATGTGCGGGGGAAAAGGAGGAAAAGGTGAAGCGGCATTTATGGCCCTGACTGCCTCCTGGTCAAGGACGTCGTATCCCGAGGCCTTTGAGACTTCTATAGCGATGACACTGCCGCCCCTGTCGAGAGTGAAGGTGACCCTCAGCTTTCCCTCGAGCAACGCATTCTTTGCCTCCGGCGGATATCGCCAGTGGAGCAAGATGTTCTCTTTTATCGCCCTTGCATAGGAGACATATCTCTTGTCCGAGGTATCAAGGGAGATAGTATCCTCGCTTTGATCTGGAGGTGTCTCCTTCCGGTCCTTTATCCCGGATATCTCAGCCCCTGGTGCGTCAAGCTGGTCCAGATCCTTGACCGGGGGCCGGACCAGCTCAATCCTGTAAGTCCTGAGGTCAGGAGGTTCCCATTGAAGGACCAAGACGTCCCGCAAGGAAAAGACCACTGCGGCGTGAAGAAACAGGGAAACGGCAAAGGTGATCTTGAAGACCATGCCCTGGGAAGTGAAGATCGGCCTATTTTCTCCCCTGTCGATTATTTTGGGGGCCATTTACCCACCAGTCTGTCTTTTTTTCAAACCACCACTCGGTACTATCCGTATTCAAGACGGCTTCGGCCATTTTTCTCGCGGTTTCCGTGGTGAGCCTCTTCAACGCGTAATCCAGCCACTCTTCAGCGTATCTGTTTCCTAGATCCTTTTGTTCCTTGAGTTCCACAATCAAGTCTATTTGATCTGCGTCTCTCGCCATGCTTGCTTCCCTGGACTTGCCGTCGTTGAATTCCTGTACCAGGGAAACAATCTCACTACCAAAGGGCAACTTGGAAGCCAGATCCCTGAGGGCTCCTTCTTCGTCCACCTGTACGTATCTCTTGTTGACATAGTTGTGGTCACCGGTCCTGGCCTCCGGGAGGTCATGAAAGAGACACATGAGGATGGTCTTGAGTGGATCTACCTCAGGCTCCTTCTTCGCGAGAATATATCCTATGACAGCGGTCCTGAAAGAGTGGTCCGCCACGGATTCACGGCCGGAGCCAAGGAATTGATATCCGGTTCTCGGCGTTTTCTTGAGCATGCCCACTTCAAAAAGAAAATTTGCCAGATCTTTCATGCGTTCCTCAATATGGATTCCCTTCGAGAAAGTCAAGAAAGTTTTGATGCGGCCTTAACTTGATTTATTCCAGCCCAGCATTTAATATTATTAACAGTAGGATTGATAGTTGCGATGAAAAAAGTCCAGGGAGCGCAAGAGCCAGTTTTTCATCCTGGAAAAAACTCGAGGAAAGGAAGGGTTTTGTCTTGAGCGGTAACAATCACAAGCCCATGAAGATATTCACCTATCCTGAACCCGTGCTCCGGGAAAAGGCCAGGGCTGTGGAAAATATCGATGAGGAAATTCAGACCCTTATAGACAGGATGGCGGTGACCATGTATGCCGCGCCTGGCATAGGCCTGGCTGCCAATCAGGTAGGTGAGCCTGTTCGCATCATCGTGTTCGATTTGTCTCCCAGGGAGGAGGGTTACAATCTTTCCGTGCTCATAAACCCGGAAATCGTGCAGGCGGAAGGCAAGGCCACCCAGGAAGAATCGTGCCTTAGTGTCATTGATTTTTCCGCCGAAGTCACGAGGCCGGCATGCGTAAAGGTGAGGGGAGTGAACAGGCAGGGAAGGCCGGTAGAAATCGACGCTGAAGGACTCTTGTCCGTGTGCTTGCAGCATGAGATAGATCACTTGAACGGAGTCCTGTTCATAGACCACGTAAGCAGCCTGAAGAGAGCCCTTTATAACAAGAAGTTGAAGAAGATGCTGAAAAAGGGAATGCCACAGGACAAACAATGACCCCAGATCCCTCCGGCGAAAAGTTTCCCCAGAGCCCAAACCTGGTATACATGGGTACACCGGAATTCGCCCTTCCCCCTTTGAGGGCTCTCATCAGCCAGGGATACAAGGTTTCTGCGGTGGTCACGCAACCCGACAGGCCCAAGGGCAGGGGAAAGAAACCTTCGCCTCCCCCGGTCAAGGTCCTGGCCATGGAAAAAGGTTTGGAAGTGTTACAGCCACAAAGGGTCTCTGACAGGGATTTTTGCGAGGTGGTGAGACACATGGCGCCGGACATGATAGTGGTCGTTGCGTTCGGGCAGATCCTAAAGAAGCCCCTGTTGGAAATTCCCAGGTGGGGAGTGATAAATATCCACGCTTCACTCTTGCCCAGATACCGGGGGGCGGCACCGATACAAGCCTGCATCTTGAACAACGAATCAAGGACAGGACTAACCATAATAAGGATGGATGAGGGCCTTGATACAGGCCCGATCCTTTACCAGGAGGAGGTGGCGATATTACCCGATGAGACGGCCGGTCAGCTTCACGACAGGCTGGCCCAGAGGGCGGGGGAGATAATTCTCAGGTTTCTCAGGCTCATGGGTGAGGGCAAAGTGGTCGAGAAACCCCAGGACCATACAAAGGCGACCTATGCCCCCAGGATAGACCGGAGGCTATGCCTGATTGATTGGAAAAGGGAGGCAGCCGTGATATCAGCACTTATCAGGGCGCTTGATCCAAGGCCCGGTGCCGTCACTACGTGGCAGGGGAGGGAGATAAAGTTATTCTCTTCCAGGATCGTGGACAGGGATCTCCCGGAGGCCGCCCCGGGGAAGGTCATGGGCCTGGGTGAAGAAGGAATACTCGTTGGTACGGGCAAAGGAGCAGTGGAGGTTAGGGAAATGCAGTTGCCCGGGAGAAAGAGGTTGAACGCTGAAACATTTCTGCGGGGCTGTCCCTTGCCCGAGGGCTCAATCTTGGGAACGTAGGAGACCGGAATGGGCCTTGCCATGATACGGATATTGACATCATCAACGTTGAGGGCGCCATGAGGGCAACCTTGGGGAATAGCCTTGAAGAGTCCGAGAGACCTCGCCCTGATTCTGTTGAACAGGCTGTCAGGTAGACCAGAACCCCCCGGTCCCTGCTTCCAGGAGCTCTTTGGAAAGAATCCTGACCTGGACGAGCGCGACAGGGCTTTTGTGGTCCAGCTTGTTCAAGGGGTGTTGCGGTGGCGCCGGCGCTTGGACTGGATTATAGAGCAGTCACTGGATTTCCCGAAGAGAAAGGTATCGCCCGGTATAATGGATATCTTGAGGCTGGCCCTCTACCAGATATTGTTCCTGGACAGGGTGCCGGAATCAGCCGCCGTGGATGAGGCGGTCAAGCAGGCAAAGAGAGAAGGTCGGGGCCGGTACGTAGCATCTTTTGTCAACGGGATACTCCGGAACATATGCAGGAATAAAGATAACATAAGCTTTCCCGATCCCCTGAGGGATAGAGTCGGATACCTCTCGGTCTATTATTCCTACCCCCGATGGCTGGTAGAGAAATGGATCAAGGAACTGGGAGACTCGTTTACGGAGTCCTTGCTGGATGCCCAAAATCAGGTTCGTCCCATTCAGGTAAGGGCCAACTCCTTAAAGATCAGCCGGGAAGACCTCCTGGAAGAGCTGGCAAAGGAAGGAGTGGCCGGAGAACCGGGGGAGTATTCACCGAAGGCAGTGATCCTTAAGGATTTCAGGGGAAGGGTCGATGCACTGGGTTGCTTTGAGAAAGGTCTCTTCCAGGTCCAGGACCAGGCGGCCCAGGTCACATCCCACCTCCTCGGACCTTCGCCAGGGGAGATCGTCCTAGACCTGTGCGCTGGCTTCGGGGGAAAGACGACCCACATCTCGGAGCTGATGGACGACAGGGGCATGGTTGTTGCCCTTGACATCAATCACGGCAGGCTGGTAAGTCTGGATAGAAACAGGAGAAGGCTGGGTATCAATAACATCCTCCCGGTCCAGGCCGACGCCACGGCTGCCATCTCCTTTGCCTTCCGCTCCGCCTTTGATCGAATCATGGTGGATGCTCCCTGCTCGGGATTGGGCGTGCTGGCAAGACACCCTGACGGCAAGTGGAACAGGGAAGAAAGGGACATTGCCAGACTGGCGGACCTCCAGGAGGAGATTGTTGCTGGCGCTGTCCCCCTGTTGAAACCAGGGGGCAGGATGCTCTATGTCACATGTACGATTTCCAGGGAGGAAAACGAGGGCGTAGTGGAACGTTGCCTGAAGGCCCAAAAAGGGATCAGGTTGTTGGATCTGAGAGGGTGCGCGCCCGAGTGGGCTCAAGACTTGGTAGATGATCAGGGGTTTTTCCGCACGTTTCCCAACGTACACGGCACGGACGGTTTTTTTGGCGCCTTGTTTGAAAAGTGAAATAGAAGGCAGGGAGGAATTCGAATGGGGAAGATAGCGCCGTCGGTTCTATCGGCAGACTTTGCGCGGCTCGGAGAAGAAGTTCAGGCGGTTGAAAGGGCGGGGGCCGACTACATACACCTGGACGTAATGGACGGCCACTTCGTGCCCAATATCACCATCGGCCCAATGGTGGTGAAGGCAGTTCGCTCCATTACCAAGCTGCCCCTTGATGTGCATCTCATGATCTCCGATCCGGACCAGTTTGTTCATGATTTTGTAAAGGCTGGAGCGGATATCCTCACGGTACATGTGGAGGCGGTAAACCACATCCACAGGTCGGTGCAGCTCATCAGGAAGAGCGGGGCAAAGCCGGCCGTATCCTTGAACCCCGGGACCCCGCTGAGCACTCTGGAGTATGTCCTGGAAGACGTGGACATGGTCCTTCTCATGACGGTAAACCCCGGCTTCGAGGCCCAGGAATTCATAAGGAGCGTTGTACCCAAGATTGCCAGACTCAGGGAGATGATAGATGAGAGGGGCCTTGAGGTTGAGATAGAGGTAGACGGCGGAATCGGCCCGGACACCATTGGAGCGGTTTCTGCGGCAGGGGCCGACGTGTTCGTTGCAGGATCAGCCATATTT